>JBFERY010000030.1:0-28967 GCA_041548785.1 Oceaniferula sp. | reverse complement strand
CACCGAACAAACCACCGACCAAACCACCGAACAAACCACCGAACAAACCACCGAACAAACCACCGAACAAACCACCGACCAAACCACCGACCAAACGGCGGCCATCCCGCTGGGAAAAATCGAAATCAACCAGTCCATGGTGCGCCAGGGAGTGGCCCCCATGCTCAATTGGAGCATCGATTACCCCACCGGAGTCGTGGATGTCGTTGATATTACTCCGAACGATGAGATCGAGCCCAAAACCAAACTGCAGGTCAAAATCAGCATGATCGGCGTCGGCATCACTGACCAACGAGGCACGAGGTACGAGGCTAAATCCTACGTCCAGTTCGGGTCGTCCGGCTGGGAACACCTCTTCACCGGCACTGGCGACCAGGTGCAACCGGACAGCGTGCTGATCGACCGCGTGGTCCGTCCCGGGGATAATCTGAGATTCGCCGCCAAGGTCAACCTCAGTGGCTACGATTACTATTACAACCAGTCGTCTAACATCAAGGTTTTGAAAAACGGGGACACCCCGCCAAGCGTGGCGGCTGGTTACGATGACCAGCAATCGGTAGCCAACTACCTCCGCCCCTATGTCAAGGACGGTAAGATCGCCCTCGGCCCGATGGACCTTATTTATGTTTCCGAACTGACCCACAGCGACCCACAACACTCAGGCTACGATATGCAGGACGCCATTGTCCTGGTTCAGTTTGATACAGTCGCGGAATAAACCGTCTGCCGCCCCTCCTCTCCAGTAGCCCTCAAGCCGCACGCTCATGAAAACCGTCACGACCCTGTTCCTCCTCGCCACGGCAGCGCTGTGTGCCGGCAACGAAAGCGATGATTACCTGAATTTTGTGATCCAGATTCAGAACGACTCCAACCAGACGACCCACAAGATCGATGATGTCGCCCCGGTCGGACGTGGCACGGCGCTCAAAGGTGTCGCCACCAGCTCGGTGTTCCAACTCTGGACCATCAACCGCAAAACCGCACAGGAGTACCTGCTCGATGAGAAAACGGTGTCCAGCTACCACCCTGAGGCTGAAATCACCATCACCAGCGGGGACCCCTACGCCGCCGTCCCGCGCACACGGGTCGATCACCCCTTCCACGTGACCTACACCATCAATGGTCTGATCACCAACGACCCCGACATTCAGGAGGCCGCCAAGAGCGTTGTCATGGAACAGACAACCACCGCCTATGCCGAGGATGCCATCACCCCCGAGGGAGGTACTACTATCCAACAGCCGCAACAGGAGATCCGTAAAAACGGAACCACCCAAAAATCGATGCACACCCTGATCGAGGCCGCTGATCTCACCACAGTCCGGGGCGAAGAAATGTTTACCATCTATGCCAAGCCTGATTTCGGCGTGCAGGAGGCGTCGATGCTTGCCCGTGCCAAGGTTCAAGTCTGGCCCATCGCCCAGGGCTCCATCACGGGGATCGATACCGCCACAAGCTATGCCCGGCTCCCCAATATCATCCTCGATTTGGTCGACCTCTATCCATCCAGCACAACCTACGTCAGGATCTACGAGGGACAGCCGAAGCCCAACCCGCCCAATGCCATCAACATCAACACCAGCTTCGTCATCATCGACAACGCCGAGCCGCAAAACCGCAGGTTTCTGCTGAGCGGCCTGGAGGCGTTCGTCCGCAAGCCAGGCAGCCATACCGTGGAAATCATCCACGAAACCCCCTTCGGTTCCGACATCCTTGCCCAAGTCTACCCACTCAAGAAAAAATCATCCATCAAGGTGGTGGCTGGCCTGCACAACTCCGAATAGTCTGGCCGCACCCGTCCCGGATCGGTTTGCCATGGCTGGCCCGGCATGCTGAACCAACAGGCTCACCCTCAGTCGGGACGATCGGTCTTATTTGGTTTTCGGTTTTTGGCGTTCACAATGGGGTTTCAAAGTCGCTGCTCCCCCCACCCGACTACTTCAACCTCGCCTCCGGGCCGGTTTCAAGTTAGTGTTCTGCCATGATTGCCAAACGCGTGATATTCGAAGGACGGGTCCAGGGAGTGGGATTCCGCTATGCGGTCAAGCAAATCGCCATGGGATTCGACGTCGTCGGCCGGGTGAAAAACCTGCCCGACGGCACGGTCGAGTTACGCGTCATGGGCGAGGAGGAAGAAGTGGAGGAATTTCTCAAGGACATCACCGAGGAAAGCGCCATGGCCCATCACATCAAGGAAGTGCACTGCCAGGAAATCCCGCTGATGGAGGATATCGGAGGTTTCACCATCACGGCCTGACCCCGCAGCGACCTTTCGCCGCATCAAAGCAGACCACCACCCAGACCTGATGGCCAGGCCAAGCTGCGTTGGCTGACTGGCCGGCCGCTCAGCTATGCGATATTCGTATAAACAGCCTGGACGTCGTCGTCCTCCTCGAGCTTGTCGATGAGCACCTCGATGTCGTCGATCTGGGCGTCGGTGAATTCGACCGGGTTATTGGCAATGCGTTGCAGGGTCGCCTTGTATCCTTCAATCCCCATGTCCTCACACGCCTTGGCAAGCTCGCCGAAGCTGGTGAATTCACCGTAAATCACGACGCGATCGTCCTGGACGTCCATTTCCTCGAGACCGAAGTCGATCAGGTTGAGCTCGAGTTCCTCAAGATCAATTGCGTCGGATTTGGTAAATTCGATGACCGACTTGCGGGTGAACATAAAATCGAGTGAGCCATTGTTAACCACCTGGCCGCCATTTTTGTTAAAGATCATTTTGACGTTGGCCACGGTGCGGGTGTTGTTGTCCGTGGCGCATTCCACCCAGATCAGGGCGCCGTGCGGGCCTTTCCCCTCGTAGCTCAATTCATCGTAGTTCGCAGCGTCACTGGCGGTGGCACGCTTGATCGCCTTCTCGATATTATCCTTCGGCATGTTCTGCGCCTTGGCATTGTTCACCGCCGTTTTCAGGGCAGTGTTCGAGTTCGGATCAGACCCGCCGGCCTTGGCGGCCATGGTGATGATTTTCCCAAGTTTCGGATATAATCTGGACATCTCGCCCCAGCGCTTTTCCTTGCCGGCGCGGCGTGCTTCAAAGGCTCTTCCCATAGTGATTCGTGATTCGTGATTGGTGGTTGACCGAATTGTTTCGGTGCGCAGAAAATAGATCAATTCCGCGCAGGCTCAAGCTTTCTCTACGGCTGACACCAAATGACCCGCACCGAGTCAAGCCTGAGCCGGGACTTGGCAATCGCCTGATGCAGCGCATCACGCTGACGACGCAATGCCGCAATCTCGTCCTCACCGACGTGGTCATTGATCTCACCGAGGGCGACCAGGCGGTCGATTTCCTGGCCCAGATGGGCATCGGATCGGTCGATCGCCGCGGCCACCACCGATTGCATTTGCCCCGCCGCTATCTCGTGCGACTTGGCCAGCATCATCGGCAGGATCTTGCGCCGGAACGCATCCTGATCCAAAAGTTTGTGCAGGTTGCCGGCGCGGAGTTTTCCGCTGTCCACCTGTGTCCCGGCAGTGAGATCCCCCCCCGCGTGATCGACCAGCACACGCACCGGCGTCACCGGCAGAAACCGGTCACTGTGCAGGGCGGCGGGGGCAATACATTCCACCACCGCGTAGGTTTCCAGCAATACCCCCTTCTGCGGAGCACCCTCCCAGACGCCGAAGGACGAGTTGCCCGCCTCCGATGTCAGTAGCAGCTCAAGCGCCGTGCGCGCCACCGGATGATCCCAGCTCATGAATGAGGCGTCTTCCCGCGACAGTGCCCGGGTGCGATCAAAGGTGACATTCAAGCCGTCATCAGGCAGGGCGGGAAAAGCATCGGTGATAAGGTGGCCGGGAAGCAGCAGGTAAGACCGATCCACGAGTTCCTCAATATGCAATCCAAAGTGGTCCCATAGTCTGAGCAAAAATGCCTCGCCCCCCTGGTCCCGGTCCATGGCCGTGATTTCCGCAATACGCTGCTGCGCCTGCTCGGGTCGGCTTGAGTTTAATTCCAACAGCCGGTCATAACCGCGCTCGAGCCGTTGTGAAACGCGCGCGCGACAGGCTTGCGACTCCTCAATCAGGGCATCCAGCGAGGCCAGGTCTCCGGAGGGAGCGCCCCCGAGTTCGCGGATGATCTCCGTGGCACCGTGCAGGCTGTGCTCAAACGCATTCAGGCCCTCATGATACCAGCGGGCCAGCACCTCACCGCGGGTCCCCACCTGGTACGGCACGTGGATGTTGATGGTTTCCGTCTGGCCGATCCGGTCGAGCCGGCCAATCCGCTGCTCTAACAACTCAGGGTCGTCGGGCAAATCAAACAACACCAGGTGATGCGCAAACTGGAAGTTCCGCCCCTCGCTCCCGATCTCAGAGCAAATCAAAATGCGTGCGCCATCGTCTTCGGAGAAATACGCCGCCGAGCGGTCGCGCTGAAGCAGGTTCATGCCCTCGTGAAAGTGCGCGCATTTCACGTTGACCACCGTCTGCAGTCGGGTGGAAATTTCCTCGGCCAGTTCGCGGGTGCGGCAGATCAGCAGCACCTTGGCCTCGCCCAACTCCTTGAGCAGCTTCACCAGCCACTGGATTTTGCCGTCCAGCTCATCACCAGTCCCGTCGAGGGCAACCAGGTGCGCCTTGCGCTCGGGGAACCCGCTGAGCGCCGCACGGGTGTTGCGGAACATGACACGACCCGTACCAAAGGTATCCAGAAGCTCACGTACCAGCGGCTCGCGGGCGGACTCATCACCACCATCAAGCGCGAGACAGTGGTCATGCACACGCTCCGACTGCGCTGTAAACAGGGCGCGGTCGGCCGCACTCAGGGTTTCTCCCGCCTGAAGCCGCCCGACCGCATCCGCGACCTCTTCGTAGTGCGTCGCCTCGTCCTGGAATTTCTCAATGTCAACGTAGCGCTCGGGATCGAGTAGGCGGAGTCGGGCGAAGTGTCCCTCCGGCCCGAGCTGGCGCGGGGTTGCGGTCAGCAATAACAGGCCGTCGGTTTCGGCCGCCAGCGATTCGACCAGTCGGTACGCCGCACTCGGCGCCTCCGCACTCCACTCCAGATGGTGCGCCTCATCCACGATCAGCAAATCCCAGCCGGCATCGATCGCCTGCCGCGCCCGCACCGGATTACCTGCCAGAAAGTCCACACTGCACAGCACCAGCTGACTGTCGAGAAACGGGTTAGCCGCAGCGTCGCCATGCTCAATCGATTGACAACGCACTTCGTCGAAGAGGCTGAAGAGCAGGTTGAAACGGCGCAGCAACTCGACAAACCACTGGTGCAGCAGTGGCTCCGGCAACAGAATCAAGACACGGTCAGCCCGTCCGGTGAGATGCAGCCGATGCATGATCAGGCAGGCTTCAATCGTTTTCCCGAGCCCGACTTCGTCCGCCAACAGCACCCGTGGCGCCAGTCGCGACGCCACTTCCCCGGCGATATACATCTGGTGGGGAATCATATCCACCCTGCCCCCGACAAACCCGCGCACCGGCGACTGCATCACCTCGCATTGCTTTTTCAAAGCCTCGACCCGCAGGTCGTAGGTCCTGAGGTCGTCGACACGACCGCCCAGAAGCCGGTCCTCGGGCCGGCTGAAACTCATTCGGTCGGAAAGCTCGGACTCCCTCACTTCACGCTGACCGCAGAGGTAGACGAGCAGGTGGTCCACCTCCAGCACCTCATCGATCTCCAGCACCACCCCCTCATGGGTTTCCAGCTGCTCGCCGGCCTTCAGGGCGACCCTGCGCAGCGGTGCGCTGTCGAGCGCATATTGCCGCTGTTCGCTGGCAGCGGGAAACATGACCTCAACGCGTTTGAATTCAACCTTGAGCATGATACCCAGACCCAGCTCGGGCTCGGTTTCACTGACCCATCGCTGACCGGGTGCTATGTGTAGATGACTCGTCATTACGGAAAGAGGCGGAGACTACATGGGAATCATAATCCGGCAAGTGATTCGTGCCATTCAAAAAGCATGACAAGAGGCATTCCCCATGTATGGTGCCGCGCATGTCCACCACCGCGTCCAACGCCATCATCAGCGCCAGCGAGCTCTGCGTCAGCTACAGCTCCCACACCGTGCTCGATGGTGCGACCCTTGCCATCCAGCAAGGCGACCGCATCGGACTGGTCGGCAGAAACGGCTGCGGCAAGTCGACCTTCCTCAAAATCCTCGCCGGCGATGCCGTCGGCGACACCGGCGAAGTCACCTACAAGCGTGGGCTCGTCATTGGCTACCTGCCGCAAAACTTCGAACTCGATGACGAGGCCAATGTGCATGACAACGTGCTCGCCGGCGCCCAATACACCCTCGACCTGATCACCGAGTATGAAACGATCCCGGCCGATAGCCACCGCAGCGCCGAGGTGCTCGACGAGATCACCCACCTCGAAGGCTGGGACCTCGAACACCGCGCCACCAGCCTGCTCACCCACCTGCATGCGCCGGAACCCGACCGCATCGTCGGCACACTCTCCGGCGGCGAAAAACGCCGCGTCTCGCTCTGCCGCGCCCTGCTCGCCCGGCCGGATTTCCTGATCCTCGACGAGCCGACGAACCACCTCGACACCGAGTCGATCGAGTGGCTGGAAACCTTTCTCGCCCGTTACACCGGCACCTGCCTGTTTGTCACCCACGACCGCTACTTCCTCGATCGCATCGCCACCAAAATCGTGGAGATCCGCCGTGGCAAATGTGACACTTACCAGGGGAACTACACCGATTACCTGCTGGCGCGCGCCGAGCGGGACATGTCCGAGTCCCGTAACGAACACAAACGCCAACGCTTCCTCAGCCGCGAACTCGAATGGGTGCGCCGCGGCCCGAAAGCCCGAACCACCAAGGCCAAGGACCGCATGGACCGCTACTTCGAAATTGCCGACCAGGAGGCGCCCGAACAGGAACTCGACGTCGACCTGATCATCCCCGCCGCACCGAAGCTGGGCAACAAAATCATCGACGTCCGCGGGGCCGGCATGGCCTACAACGACCAGTGGCTGTTTTCAGACCTCACCCTGAGCCTCGAAGGCGGCCAGCGCCTCGGCATCGTGGGACGCAACGGCATGGGCAAGTCGACCCTGCTCAAGGTCATCCTCGGACAGGTCAAACCGCTCGAAGGCAAGGTCGATATCGGCATCAAAACCGACATCAACTTCATCGATCAAAACCGCTTGCTGCTCGATGACGACAAGTCCGTTTACGAGGAGGTCGGCGAAGGCCAGGAAAACGTCCGTCTGGGCGATGAAACCATCGGCCTGCGCGCCTACCTGCGCCGTTTCCTGTTCACCGAGGAACGGATCAATACCAAGATCGGACTGCTCAGCGGCGGCGAACGCAGCCGCGTGATGCTGGCGAAAATCCTCAAAAAAGGCGGCAACGTCATCATCCTCGACGAACCCACCAACGACCTCGACCTGAACACCTTGAGGCTGTTGGAAGAAGCGCTCGCCGCCTTCAAGGGCGTCGTCATCGTGGTCAGCCACGACCGCTATTTCCTCAACCGCGTCTGCACCGACATCCTCGCATTCGAAGGCGACGGCATCGTCGATTACCAGGTGGGCAACTACGACTACTACCTGGAAAAAAAGGCAGGCCGCGCCGCAACCCGGACGGCTTACAAAACCACCCCGGGCAAGTCAAATTCAACGAAAAAGGAGCGCCCGCGCAAGCTGAAATGGGCCGAGGCCAAGGAACTCGAAACCATTGAGGATGACATCCTGAAAGCCGAGGAAAAAGTCGCCCGACTCGAAGCCGTCTTCGAAGCCCCTGATTTTTACGAAAAACATGGCGACAACTGGCAGCAACTCGAAACCGAGCTGAAGGACGCCAAGGAAAACGTGCCCAAGATCTATGCCCGCTGGGAAGAACTCGAGGCGATCCGGCTTGCCGCCGAGAACGCATAATCGCGCCCCGGGAGACAATCGCGCCGACTGCTGACCACGCGGGAAAAACGGCATCGAGACTGTTAGCGCGTGTCAGTGAAAAGACTCGTGCACGTTACTGGATCCGAGCTATGGTTGCCGTTATGGAAACACGTGTGCATTTACCCGACATGGAACCGCCGTCGAGCATCACCGAGGTCATGGTGGCTCTGTGCGACCAGAAACTCGAACCCCGGCATGAAAAAAAAGCCTGGGGCGACTGGATCACCTTCACCGGCAAACAGACCGTCATCAGTATCGAGTCGATGCGCGGCCTCGCCAGCTCTGCCACCGTCGAGCACACCGAGAGCGATGGTGATGAGATCAACGAGCGAATCCTTGCCGCCTTCGGCAAGCTCGGTTGGTTAGGCTCCGATGAAGATGGCGAATTCAGGCTGGACTAATCCGCCTTCCTCATCAACGGTTCCCCGCATGAGAATCATCCCCACTAAAGACGCCGTTTTTGAGAAAATCGAGGACGCCCTCAGCGAGCGTCAGGAGGAAACCCAGCTTGAGGTGCTTGCCGGCATCGACTGCGACGAGCAGGACATCGCCAACCAGAACGAACTCGGGGACGAGGACCCCATCGCGACCATCGAGCTGATCGTGCAGTGGCTGCCCGACACCGGCGAAGGGGTGCTGGACTGGTTTTTTGTCCGGGTCTCCGGCATGGAGACCAACCCACCGGAAGTGCAACACGGCGGCCCCCTGCTCGGCTTCAACTGCCAGGGCGAGGAACCCGATCTCGACGCCCTCATCCAGGGTGCGGTCGACGCACTCAACCAAGCCGTTGAATGGGCCGAATTCGAGCTCGATGAAGACGCCTGATCAGCAACCGTGGGATCTGATCGTGGTCGGTGGCGGCGCCGCCGGATTTTTTGCCGCCATCACCTGCGCCGAACAAGCAGGCCCGGGATGCCGCGTGCTCATTCTTGAGAAGACCCCGCACGTTCTCGGCAAGGTCAAGATCTCCGGCGGCGGTCGCTGTAACGTCACCCATGCATGCTTCGACCCCCGACGGCTGACGCAGTATTACCCGCGTGGCAACAAGTCACTGATCGGCCCGTTTCACCGCTGGGGGACCACCGATACCGTCGATTGGTTTTACAGCCGCGGCGGTGAGCTCAAAAACGAAGCCGACGGGCGGATGTTTCCCGTGACCGACAACTCACAGACGGTCATCGACTGCCTGACCCGCGCGGCCAGCGCCGCCGGCGTGACCGTCATGACCTCAACCGCAGTGCAATCCGTCACTGCCACGGACAGCGAAGATTCCCGCTTCCGGATCACCCCGGAAAATGGAGGCGAGCTATGCGCCCGGGCCATCCTTCTGGCCACCGGCGGCACCCGCCTGGCCGCGGGGGCACGCTTAGCCCAATCGCTCGGCCACGAGCTGAACCCGAATGTCCCGTCCCTGTTTGCCTTCAACATCACCGACCCGCGCATCAGCGACCTCCCGGGTGTCTCCGTGACCGATGCCCAGGTTTCCGTCGACGGCACCAAGCTCTCATCCGACGGCCCACTGCTCATCACCCACCACGGGCTCAGTGGGCCCGGCATCCTCAAACTCTCCGCCTGGGGTGCCAGGGAATTGCACGACCTGGGTTACGACTTCCCGGTATCCATCAACTGGCTGCCCGGACAGGACGTGGCAAGCACCCTCAGGGCAACGCGCCAGGGCTGGGGTAAACGCCGCGTCCGAGGCCGCGCACCGTTTGAAAATTTCCCGAAACGACTGTGGGAGCGACTCTGCATCGCGGCGGGTGTTGCGGACGACTGCACTTGGTCGCAGCTTGACAAAACCACCTCGGCCCGCCTGCTCGCCGAGCTGACTTCCGGAACTTTCCGGGTGACCGGCAAAAGCGTCAACAAGGATGAGTTTGTCACCTGTGGCGGCGTCCGGCTTCCCGACGTCAACCTCAAGACGATGGAGAGCAAGGTCCGGCCCGGGCTCTATTTCGCCGGCGAGGTGCTGGATGTCGACGGCATCACCGGCGGCTTCAACTTCCAGAACGCCTGGACCACCGGACACATAGCGGGCGCCGCCGCAGCCGGCGCCTGAAGCGGCGCGGAATTACCCGGTTTTCCTATTTGCCGGGAATAGACAGGCCGTGTAGGCTCTCCTAATCGCGGACGATCATACTCTTTGAACAGACGTCCTTCAACACAACCCAAACTAACAACCATGAAAGCAACCCATCAATTACTCGCGCTCTGCACCTTGGCCGCTCTCCCCCTGGGAAGCGCCCTCGCCGGGCAGACGACCGACAGCAAGGCGGCACCGACCGAATTCAAAGCGGAGGACGCGGCAACCAAAACCATCAACCTGACCGTAACCGGCATGCGCTGAGGCGCTTCCTGCGGAAACAAAGTGCGGTCCGCACTTGTAGGTGTTGAAGGTGTTTCCAAAGCCGTCGTAAGCATGCCTGACAAGGCCGTGGTCACTGCCAAGAGCAGTGTGACCGCTGAGGCCCTGATCAAAGCAGTCAAAGCCGCCGGTTACGGCGCTTCGGTCGCGGCGCAGTAAGCTCGGTCGGAATAAGCTCGGTCGGAGTAGGCTCGGTAAAAGGGAGGGAGTTCCCCTCTCGTTCCGAGCCCCGTCTCAAATCTTCAAGGCACGGCGTCAACGCCGTGCCTTTTTGAGTGCCCACGGCGGGCGCGAAACCGGCAAAGCCCCCGCTGCGAAAGAGCCCCCCTGCCTAGGCAGGGGCACCGATGGCCTCGCCGGCCAGGGGGTCGTCGTCACTTGATGGTTTTTCAGAATGCTTCTTCTTGGGCACGCCGGCATCGCTCTGGTTACCGGGGATCACATTATCCGGCGGCGTGCTGGGCGGGTTGCGCATTTCCCCATGTTCGAGCAAGTCTCTGACCTGTTCGGCGTCGAGGGTTTCGTATTCAAGCAAGGCCTCGGACAGCAACTTGAGCTCATGGTTATGCGATGTGAGCAAGTCCTTGGCACGGGCGTAGGCGTCATCGATGAGCTTCTTGATCTCAAGGTCAATCTTGAGTGCGGTATCCTCCGAGTAGCCCCTGGAGGAGCCGACGTCGCGGGCGACAAACACCTCGCCGCGCTCTTCGCCGTATTCCACCATTCCAAGGTGCTCACTCATGCCCCACTCACACACCATCTTGCGGGCGATATTGGTGGCCATCCGGATATCGCCGACGGCGCCGTTGGTCACATTGCCAAAGGTGATCTCCTCGGCAACACGCCCACCCATGGCGACGCAAAGCTGGTCGACAAGCTCTTTTTGACGGTAGGTGAACTTATCCTCCTCAGGCAAAAACATGGTGGAGCCCAGCGACGGGCCACGCGGGATGATGGTCACCTTGTGCAGCGGATCCGTGTGCTCCAGTAACTCGTTGAGAATGGCATGACCCGCCTCGTGGTAGGCCGTGTTTTGCTTTTCCTTCTCACTGAGGGCCAGACTGCGGCGTTCGCGGCCCCAACGCACCTTGTCACGCGCTTCCTCCATCTCGGCAAGCGTCACCGCAGTAAGATCCCTGCGCGCGGCAAGCAGGGCGGCCTCATTAATGAGGTTGGCCAACTCGGCACCGGAAAACCCGGGAGTCCCGCGGGCAATGACCGTAAGATCGGTGTCCGGATCCATCTTGATCTTCTTGCTGTGCACCGCGAGGATCTCCTTGCGACCATTGACATCGGGCAGCCCGACGCTCACCTGACGGTCGAATCGGCCGGGACGCAGCAATGCCGGATCAAGAACGTCAGGACGGTTCGTGGCCGCAATGATGATCACGCCGGTCCGCGTGTCGAAGCCGTCCATCTCAACCAGCAGGGCATTGAGTGTCTGCTCGCGTTCATCGTGGCCCCCACCCATGCCGTGACCACGGTGGCGGCCCACGGCATCGATCTCATCGATGAAAATCAGGCAGGGCGAGTTCTTCGCCCCCTGTTCAAACATGTCACGGACACGGCTGGCACCGACACCCACGAACATTTCCACAAAATCCGATCCGCTGATCGAGAAAAACGGCACGTCGGCCTCACCGGCGATCGCGCGGGCGAGCAGCGTTTTGCCCGTTCCGGGAGGGCCCACCATCAGCAAGCCCTTGGGGAGATTGCCTCCGAGTTTCTGAAATTTCTTCGGGTCGCGCAGGTATTCGACCACCTCGACAAGCTCGTCCTTCGCCTCCTCGATACCCGCGACGTCCTTGAACGTCACCCTGTTTTTGTCCATGCTCAGCAGCTTCGCCTTGCTTTTGCCAAAACTCATCGCGCCCCGGCCGGCCGATTTCATCTGGTGCCGGAACAGGAAAAAGATCACCAGGATAATCAGCATGATCGGCAACAACTGCACCAGCAGGAATCGCATGGTCCCCGAGTCCGGCTGGAAGGGGGCCAGGTCATTGATGAACTGCCGCTCCGAGTCCGTCAGCTCCATGTAATTCACATCCAACTCGAACGGCGCGAGGTCCTCGTCCGTGGTCGCCTTGGCCGCATCGACAAACACATAACGCTTGCCAACGATGTACTTGTCATCCGACCCGTCACGGGAGACGATTTCAAAGCGGTTGTTGCGATCACCGGTGATGACTTCATCCCGCGCCAGCATGCGCCGGAGGTCCGCCAGCGTCAGCAGCTCGCCGTCACCCTCGCCCGGAAGTTCAGTGACAAGCCGCAGCGCCATCGGATGCCGCGACTGGATCGACTTCAGCTCATCGTCGTGCAGGTTGGTGTTGATCGGGATGCGGAAGGCCTGCTGGGGCGCCGTCTCCTTGTCGGCAACCCACGGATTGTCCTCGTAGAAAAACCCGGAGATCTTCGGCACGGCGGCCGATTCACCCGATTTCTTGAGCTTGAAGCGCTCGTCCGGGAAGCCCTCGCCCCTTTTGGGCAGGTCCTGGCTGGAGATGATTTTCCCCGAATCCACATAATCACGGAACTCCGTGTAGGTCAGCCGCTTGGGCTTGCCAAATCCGCTGGACTGCCACGCCATAAAAAGGATGCCGAGCGCAATACTCATCAGGATGAGGACGCGCCAGTTGACGCCACCCCCGCCGGACGGGGATGAGGACGGGCCTTTGCCTTTGGGAGATGGTGGGGGTTCAGGTGGTGATTGATTGGACATGGGTCTATTCTACGCGGGGGTCTGTTCTACTGGGGGTCTATTTTGCTTGAAAATAAAGGGATCGGGCGGGCGGCGGCGGGTGGTTTCCGACGATGTGATGATCGCCAAAGAGTCGCCCAGCCGTGGGGCGCGGGAGAAACTAGCGCGGGATCGGAAAAAGAAAATGCTTAATTTCCTCGAAAATCGAGGAAACCAGCGGCCCAAGCGCCCCGTCAATCTCTCCCGACCATGCTTGCGCTATCACTTTTTCCCAGTAACATGAGCGCGTGGCCGCACCCGATGACCAGCCCTCCCGCAAGCACCGTCTTAACGGCTGGCTCGAGCGTGTCCCCGTCCTGAGATACCTGGCACCCGCAGCGCCGGGCGGCATGAGGCACGCCGGCGGACTCGTGGACGTCTTCGCGTCGTTCGTCTCACTCGATAACCGCGTCGATCGCGCCGAGGCCGAGGTCGCCCTCGATCTGCTCCGCCACGCCTTTCCCGAAGCCGACCACGGCTGGCTGGCGAGACGCCTCCACCGGGCACTCGCCTCACCGCAGTCGCCGCAGGTCGTCGCCGCTGCCCTGCGGGGCCAACTCGACGCCGACGAACGCGTCTCGCTCGGGCTGCAGCTCTACCTGCTGGTGATGGCATCCAACTCCGCCTTCCGCGGAAAGAACGCCTTCACCAAAGTCATGCGCAGCCTCGGCGCCGAGGAAGTCGGTAAGGCCATCCTCGGGGAAATGCACGACACGCCGCCATCCACCCCCCTCCCTTTTGAAAAGGTCGTATTCTCCTGCGATGCCAGCGCCGATGTCCTGATGCCGGCCACCAGCGCCGGTTTTGCCTTTTGCGCCTACCGGTCGAAGGATCTCACCGTGATCCGCAACGCGGGTAAGGAACCGCTCTGGATCAGCGGCAGCTCACTGCATACCGGACAATGCCTCCGACTGCGCCAACACCAGAGCATCGGCCTGCCCGACTGGACACTGGCGGCCGAAGACATTGCCTTCTTTCTCAACTCCGCACGCACCGGTCACCGGCAGTCGCTCTACCTCAATGAAAGCGGGTCCCGGCTCACCGCCGAGCGGGTCAGATCGCGCCAGAGCACCGTGCGCCTTGATTTTGGCCTCAACGTGCACGTTGAGGCCCTGGTGGAAACCGGCATGCGCCTCACCTCCGGTGCCCCCCTCATCCCCGGCACCGTTTACGAACTCCCGGTCCAGGATAAACTGCTGCTGGAAAGTGGTGCCGAAGCCCATCTGGAATCATTGCGCAAACAGGCGATGGAAACCGGTAGCCGCTTCAAAATGAATGCCGGCCGCCAGGAGTGCCTCGTTTCCAACGACCCTTCGGCGCTGAAACGCGGCGACGTCCTGCTGACTCCCGGCCTCGCACGCAGGGCCGTTCTGCAGATCAAGTACAACGCGCAAACGGCCGAGGGCCATGTCACGGTGATCAGCGCGGAACGCATGGTAACGGTCAACGGGCAACCCGTGCGCACGGAATGCAAACTCGTCGACGGCTCATTGATCCGCCTCAGCGCCAACCAAGCGGTGCGCTGTCGTTTCAGCGAGGGCTTGCTCGACGAAGAGCGCGCGGTGATTCGCGAACTGAGCGTGGAAAACCTGAACCATCGCTTCGGGTCCGACAAAGTGGTGCTCGATAACGTGGCGTTCCGTGTCAAACGTGGCGAGATGCTCTGTATCATGGGTCCCAGCGGCAGTGGTAAAAGCACCCTGCTCTCCGCGCTCGCCGGACACCTGAAGCCGACCCGTGGCCACATCCGCCTCAATGGCGTCTCCCTCTACGACCATCGCACCCGCCTGGCCCCCTTCATCGCCTGCATGCCCCAGGAGGAGGCACTCAACCCCCAGCTGACGGTCCGCCAGCACCTCGCCCACGCCTCCACCGTGCGCCGCCCCCACCTCTCATCACTCGAACATGCCAAACGCGTCGACTCGATCCTCGCCGAACTCGACCTCCAACAACTGGCCAGACGACGCGTCGGCTCGGCGGGGGAAAAAACCCTCAGTGGCGGGGAGCGGGGCCGGCTCAACCTCGGTCTGGACCTCGGCAGCGCCGCAGAGATCTTCCTCTTCGACGAACCCATCTCAGGGCTGTCGTCCAAGGATTCCGAGCATGTTACCGAAACGCTGCACGCACTGTCGCGCGACAATATCGTGATCGCGTCACTGCACCGGCCCGGCGCCCGGGTGCTGCGCCTGTTCGACAAGGTCCTCATGCTCGACCAAGGCGGACGCGCCGCCTTCTTCGGCACGCCCACGGCCATGGGACAGTATTTCCGCAAGGCCTGCAAGGAACTCAACATCCTCCCTTCCAAGCGCCTCACCAACCAGCAATCGCAGCATGCGGCAGCCGACTTCGTCTTCGATGTGTTGGAAACCCCCCTGCACGAACTCGCAGGCAGGGAAAACGGCGGCGCACGCCGGTTCCCTTCAACCTTCTGGCAGGAACGATTCGAGGGCAGCCAGCTGGTGGACGAAGTCGCCCGTGGTGACTCGTCGGAGCGCAGCCAGCTCCCCGAACTGCCGTCGGCCGAAGACCACATGGCGGTCCCAACACGCACCCGAAGACAACGCGGGATCGAGTGGATCCGCCTGTTCCGGACCCACTTCTACCGATCCCTGATTTCAAAATTCAGGAACCGGGGCACCATCTACAGCATTTTGTTAGAAGCTCCTTTGCTGGCATTACTGATCGGCACCACCCTCCGTGCCTCTCCCGACGGCCCCTACTCGTTCCACAGCGGCCTGCACCTCCCTGTCTACCTGTTTCTCACCGCCACCATCGGCATGTTTCTGGGCCTCACCAACAGTGCCACGGAGATTTTGCGTGACTCCCCTGTCCTGAGGCGGGAGAGAAACTGCCGCTCAGGCACCCTGCTCTACGTCGCGGCAAAATTCCTCGCCCTGGCCATCCTCGCCATCTTCCAGTGCGGCATCTACACGTGGCTCGGCCACAGCATGTTAGATATTCACGGGATGTTTTTCATCCACTGGGGATGGATGACGGTGACGGCACTTTGCGGGACCGCCATGGCACTGGTGGTCTCCTCGTTGGTCACCACCGAGCGCGCCGCACTGAGCGCCGTCCCGCTGCTGCTGGTGCCTCAGATCCTGTTGGCGGGAGCACTCGTATCCTTTGATGAAATGAACCGGGGTATGTTCCAGGGAGCCGCCGAAGGCCGGGCGGCCGGTGCCGAGCCCTTCCCCGCCCGATTCATGCCACTGCGCTATGCCTATGAAGGCATGATGGTCAGCCAGGCCACTGAAAACCCGTTTGAAAAGCGACGCCGCAAAATCCAGGCGAGAATCGACCCGCTCAAGGAACGCAGTAACAGGCGCCTGTCCGGCGAAGAAGACCAGGGGCTGAAACCCGAGGAAAGCGAGCGACTGAACATTCTCACCCAAGCACTGACCCGGCTCATGGCGTCCGAGGCGGCAACCATCAGGGAGGCCGACGAACTGTGCTGGAAAATCACGCAAGCCGGGCGCAAGAAGGACATGGAATCCCTGCTCGCCATCCCGCCCTACCCGGAGGACGAAAGCATTGAAACCAAACCCTCACGCGACTTCTTCGTCAACACGCGCACCGACCTGTTAGTCGCCAAGGCTGAGATTGACCGGGTCGACTACCGGCAAACGCACCGGCGCAGCATCTTTCTCGCCGAGTGGAAATACTGGTTGGGTCTGACCACGAAAACCACCCACGCCTGCCTGTGGGTGATCGGCGTAGGCATCACACTCTGCCTGACCCTCACCACCCTCTTCCTCCAACTCAGGAACCAGCGGGTGAAGTAGGACCCGGTTTCTACCGTGCCGCCTCAGCCAGGCGGGCTACGGCATCCCGGTAGCTTTGAATGCTGTCGCTGCGGTTAATTTCCAGGGCTTCATCGAGCTGCTTGAGAGCGTCATGGTAGCGGCCGGTGGCGACATGGAGCTTGGCGAGTTCGATGCTGGTCTCGTATTCGAAGCCTTCGACGCGGCCGGCCTGCTGCAACAGCATCTCAGCCTCCTGATGGCGGGTTTCGGTGACACGATGGCGGGCGAGAAGAACCAGGGAGGAGGCATCGAGGGGGTCGTCCTTAATCAACGCTTCCAGCACGACGGCACCGCGTGGCGCGTTTTCACCCGAGTCAATGTCAATCAGGGCCGCGAGCCGCTGCTGCTTGCGCTTCAGCTTGGCATCCTTGACTCCGGCAAAGGATTTCTCAAGCGATTGGGCGAAGTCGCGGGCGAGTTGCCAGTCGCGGGTCTGGGTGGTGAATTCCAGGGCATTCAACGCCGCGGGAAATGGCGGCTTCTTTTCCATCTCCAGGGCCGCCATCATCACCGGCCGGGCGAGACGGTTACTTCCCGCGCGCAGGTGCAGGCTGGCTAACAGAAGGTGGTTTTCGGCGTCGAGCTTACCGAGTCGGCGCACCAGGTCGAGGTTGGTGATGGCGTCGTCTGCCCGGTCCATGGCCAAGTGGATGGATGCCTGCAGCAGGTAGTAGGAGGATTCGTTGGGGCGGGCGCTGATGACCTCGTCCAGAAGCGCGAGCGCTTCTTCATTGCGCTGAAGGTGTTGCAGGCACTGGGCGGTGCCGACTTTCCAGTCGACGCTCCCCGGCTGGGTGAGCTGGGCCAGGCGGTAGGCCTGCAGGGCGGACGCGTACTGCTCCTGATGCATCCGCCCGTAGGCGAGTTGCCCGTAGGTCGATCCGTCCTGGTCCCCGAGCCGGATGGCCTCCTCGAGTGCCGGCAGCGCCTTCCCCCAGTCGTCCTGCCGGGCGAAAACAAACCCGAGGTTGCGATGGGCCCGGCGGAAGCTGGGGAATGTTTTCAAGGCCCTCTGGTAGTGGCTGGCGGCTTCCTTGAGGTCGCCGAGTTCGAACTGGATGTTCCCCGCGTTAAACGCCAGCGCGGCAGAGGTTTCCATGAGCGGGCTGGCGTTGAGCTTGGCCAGTGCCTCCTTGCGTTTGCCCGCGGCCATCAGCGGCTGGATCGCAACCAACACCCCCCGTTCCGCCGTGGTAACGGCGGGCTCGATACGCGCGTTAATGCGGTAGGATCCATTGAAGGATTTTAAAAATGACTCGTCCTTCCAGTAATCCTGCGACAATGCCATGGGCTCGGCAGCGTGCAGCAGGGCACTGAATACGAACAACTGGATACTGGTGACTAACGGATTTTTCATTTCTTGATGGTGATCGGCCAAGTCATCACCGCTTTGACCGGCTTTCCTTGTCGGGTGGGAGGTGTGAATCGGGAGCCGTTGCTTATCCGCTGCGCCAACGGAACGAGTTCCGGGTGGGTGCTGGAAACCACGGAGAGGAACTGGCTTCTGCCCGAGGGGTGGATGATGACACGGACAACCACGCGACCGCTGCTTGCATTCCTGATACTGCGCGGGAATGTGACCGACGGGTTACGGAGCAGGCGCGGCGTTTGATCGAGCTCCCCCAGCGAGTACTGCGACTTGGGTTGCGGGGGTGCGGCGGTGATTCTGGGGCGCGCCGGCTGCTTGACCACGGGCTTGGTCACGGGCCGTGCTTGGGGCCGCGCCACGGTGGGCAGCGGCGCCGGTGGCTGGTCGGCAAAAAAGGTGTCCACGACCAGGCGCGGGTCGACTTGCATGGCGACCACCGGGAGTGCCGGCTGGCTGACGTCCGGGGTCACCGCCAGGTTGGCCAGCGCCGGCGGCGGCGGTGGCGGTATCTCGTCAGCAGGCTGATCCTCGGGCGGCAGCGGCGGCGGCTCGGGCAGGGCGACCGACTCGACCTCCCGGATTTCGAATTCGGGCGCCTTCTGGGTCAGCACCATCATCCGCGTGGCAACCAGCACACCGAGAAGAACGGCGGTGGTGGCGATGCCCAGGAGGATGGATTTGAGTTTCATTTTGTGGTCCGCGAAAGGGAGACTTGGGTTGGTGCTTCGGTTGCTACTTCGTTTTGGAACCACGGAAGGCACGGAAGCACTTGCCGGTGGAGCCTGTCTTACTTGGTTTTCGGAATCTGGTATCTAGAGGTTGAAACTTAATCCCGGCTGGTCGCCAGGTTGACGGTGCCCGCCCCGGCGAGTTTGGCCGCATCGATGACCTTGACGATGGTGCCGTGGCTGGCGTCGGCGTCGCCCTGGATGATCACGGGCATGGCATTATCCTCCTCGAGCATGGCGGCCACGACGCTGCGCACGCCGGCAACACCGATGCTCCTTCCGCCCTGGTAGACCTGGCCATTGGCAGTGACCGCGATGAGGATGCAATGTTTTTCCAGGTCTTCGGCGGTGACCGCGCGGGGCTTGTTCACGTCCACCCCCGTTTCCTCAATGAAGACCGTGGTGACGATGAAGAAAATCAGCAGGATGAACACGACGTCAATCAACGGTGAGATGTTAATCTCCGACGTTGAGGCATCGTTCCCGGTGAAATGTCTGAAGCGGCGCATGGTTGAAATTCGGGGGTCAGGTGGCGGGGGTTAGTGCCACGTGGAGCCGCTGCTGCAGTCTGGCGTGGGTCGTCTGGGTTTGTTTGCGCAGCAGGGCGAGAAGAAAAGCGGCGGGGATGGCGATCAGCAAGCCTGCCTGGGTCGTGATCAGTGCCTCCGAGATGCCCACGGAAATTTTATCGATGGGCTGGGCGACGCTGCTGGTGGCCAGCCCGGAAAAGGTGACGAGCATACCCGAAACGGTCCCCAGCAGACCGGCCAGCGGAGCCGCGGCTGCGAGCACGCCGATGAATGGCAGTCGGCGTTCCACCCAGGCGAGACGATCCAGTTCGAAGGTGGCGAATTGGCGGATGACCTGGCGCCGGTCTTCCCCCGCGAACTTCTGGTCAGCCAGTTCGTTTTTCACTTTCCTGAGGCCGAGCCATGTCGAGGCAAGAATTGTGTACAAGCCAATTCCCAACAGGATGAGCCCCCAGAGAATCGGGCCACCCTGGCGTAGGACTTGTTGCAGTTCGAAAAGCATGGCGTTGGTTTTTTGAAACAGGATGAACTGGGTTTTTCAGACGGGATTATTGCTCCTCTATTATTGCTCCTCTGCCGGCTGGGGCTTTTGAAACTTCTCACCACGCAAGCCGTTGACCAGGGTCAGTCCGAGCTTCTCGGTGTTCTGGGTGATGCCCTGGCAGCGGCGTGAAAGCAGGGCGTGGATGATGAGTGCCGGAATAGCCACCACCAGACCGAAGAGGGTGGTGACAAGGGCTTCTGAAATACCGCCAGCCAAGGGCTTGGCATCACCCGTGCCGGAGACGGTGATCACGTTGAAGGTCCGGATCATACCGGAGACGGTGCCCAGCAAACCTAACAAAGGAGCCGTGGCCGCGGTGATGGCGATAAAGGGAAGCCAGGTTTGCAGTTTATTCTGCACCCCGATGAGTTGCTCGTAGAGAACCTCCTCAACGACGTCCGGCCCGGCCTTGACGTAACCAAGACAGCGACCGACAACATCGGATACCGGATGGTAAACTTTATCCGCGATACTCGCGGCAAGATCCTGATCCCCCTCGCGCAGGGCACTGAGAATGCGGGAAACCCAGTCGGGATCCGGAGTCCGGATACGGATGATCTGGGCGAATTTGACGAGGCCTGAAATCGCCGAGAACAGGGCGATGCCGAGGATCGGCCAGATCCAGAACCCCCCCTTGCGGAAGATATCCAGTTTGTCATTCTCCAAGGTGGCCAGCGCCAGCGCCTTGCCTCCGGTCACATCAATGCCGAGGACGGCTTTGCCCCCTGCGACCACGGTTTTGATCTCACCCGACTCGCCGGGGAGCACGCGGGGGCTGCGCGTCCCTTTTTCCAGCACCACCGCGCCGGTGAGGCCGCCGTCATCGGCGGCAAACCAGGCCGAGGGCCCCGCAAGCACGAAGGTGCCGGACTTGACCAGGCCATCCGGCGCTACTGCCTCGCCTGCGATCGTGCTGCCGCCGATGAGTTTTTCCAAGCGATGGATGCCGGCTTCAAGTGATTTCAGCCGCGAGCTCAATTGTGCCGCAGGAGTTCCGATCGGCTTGTGCAACCCGTCCAGCGCAGAGCGGTACAGGTCGCCTTCACCGGGCAGCAGAAAGGACTCGAGCTTCAGCCCGTAGTCGCGCAGCTGGCCGTCGACATAGCTGTGATCCTGTCCCGACGTGTAGTGTTTTTTTTCAAGCTCTTTGAGCAGGGCATCGCGGTCGGACTTGGCCATGCGGGCGATGCGGAGTTTGCGGCGTTTTTCCAGCAGGGATGCGCGGGTTGCATCAAAGGTCTTGGCGAGCGCGGGCTTTTCCGCAGCGATGGCATCACGCTGCCGGACAAGGCGGATTTGCGCGTCGTCGAGGTCCTTGCGTATCGACGCCAGATCCTGCGCGGCAGCGGGCACGGCGGCTAATAGTGCGAGAGTGCCAATGGCGAGTGCGGCGGGTAATTGTTTCATGGCACTACTTGTTTTCTGGTCCGGACACCTCGACCGGGAGCTTGACCAACTGGGGTTGTTGATCCTTCTGATAGACAGCAAGGGTGCGGCGGATGTCGTCCGCCAACCCCGGCTCCGACTGCCACTCCCAGCCCGCCTTGCCCGGCACCCCGACACCGGCAGTGTCGCCGACACCGGTGGCGTAGTAGGCACGGCACAACCCGAGATAGAGGACGTCAACCGTCATTTTCCCCCCATCAGACACGGGCCTGATTTCTTCGGCCACGGTGATACTCCGGTTGAACCGGGCTGATGTGGTAAGTACGGCAATCATGGATTTGAGGACATCGCGCGGACGTTCGAGAGCCTTCGGCGAGCGCAACACATCAGTATCGGTCGCAATCTCGTCGAGGAGCGGCTGGGGGAACCTTGCCAGCAGTGCCGTGACACGCGGGAGCAGTCGGGTCAGCGTTTCGCGAAGCAATTGCTGCGCCTCGCGCCATTGTTTCAGGTCCGACTCGAACCTCTGCTTGTCTTCGTCCACCCATTCCACCGACGCCCCGGCCTTCTCAAGCTCTTCGTCGATCAGCGCAAGCTCTTTCTGATAGAGATCAAGAAGGTCTTGCATGCGCTTCTTTTCCACCTGCCATGCCGATTTTTCCTCGGACAGGATACGCTCGGTCTGCACCCAGTGACGGATCAATTCGCGTGAGGCGACCGGATCCACGACGGGGTCGGTTTTTTTTGCCTCGTCCTGCCCGTTCACACACGGGGTGAGTGCTGTGACAAACAGAATAAAAATAACAACGTGTTTCATGGATCGATAAAAGCGGAGTGCTGCTGCGTGTGTTTAGGCAGGTTGGGCGGCGTCTGCAAGGGCGCAAACGCCGCGCTGTACCAAACCCGCCCATATAGAATCGGTTCAGAACTTCAACTCAAAACCCGTGTAGAGATGTCGCCCACGGGCATTCCGGGGACCGTGGGGCACGCGGCTTGAGATGTAATCCTCGTCAAACAGGTTGTTGACGCCGGCAAGAACCCTCCAGTTGTCATTGATCTGGTAGTAGCCGGAGAGGTCGACCAGGACAAAGGAATCCAGCTTGCCTTGCCGCGAACTGGTCACCGGAGCACTGAAGTTGTTACCGGTTCCGTACTGGCTGCCGGTGTAGGTGGCGTCGAGATTCACGCCCCACTGGTCGGTGGCGAAACCGATCCCCGCGGCGAGTTTCCACTCGGGCACGTAGGGCAGCTGGTTGCCGGCCACCGCACCGTCCCAAATACCGTCTTCTCCACCACTGGCAATGGCGGTCTTAAATTCGGACTGGGTCCATGTGGCGCTGACATACATCGGCAGACTAAAACCAGGGCAGTTGTAGGCGGCATCGTAGGAGGCGAGGAGCTCCACCCCGAGGACCTCGACATCCCCCGCATTGCGGTCGGCTCCCGTGCCACCGCCGATACTCTCGCGCGCGATCAGATCGCTGAAGTCGGTGTAAAACCCGGCGAGATCGATACTGAAGCCGTCACGCCTGTGACGCCACCCCAGCTCGTAAGACAATGTGCTTTCCTCCTCCACGTCGCTCTTCAGATGGGACCGGGGACCGGGGACCGACACCCCACGGTAAACGCCGCCGTAGAGAGTATCCGTGTCACACAAGTCATGCGTAAAGCCGATACCACCCGCCCAGATTCCGTAGGAACCCGAGTCCGATGATTTGGCAAACGGCACCGGCGCCGTGCTTTTCGCCCACTCGTCGTACTCAACATTAAGATGCTCATAACGAATACCCGGGCGGATGGTCGTTTTGCCCACTTGAATCGAGTCCTCGACAAACAAGGCGAGCGCATCGGTTTGCTGACGGCGGTTACCGTCGTCACCCGGAGCACCGTGCGGGCCCAAGAAGGAAAAGTCACCCGCCCCATCACTGACATAATCATCACTCCACTGGAAACGCCTGACGCGGTCAGTATGATAGCGCACACCGCCGACCACACTGTGATGCACCGCACCCGCATCAAAGTCATACTGCGCCGCAAGCTGGAGTCCGTAACTGTAGTAATCCCGGTTGTTCGCCTTCACGTTGGCCACGCTACCCGCCGTCATCCCCCGCAGGGCCATGACTTTGGCCGGATCAAGCAAGGCCGTATCGAGATTCCCCCCGTCGATTTTGTTGAGCTTGTACCAGTTGCGATTGAACCGGTTGTAATAGGCGGTCGCCTCGATTTTCAGGTCATCCGTCGGTTCGACAAGATACTTGAGATAGGAGCGGTAGTGAAAGGTATCCATGTTGTCAAACTGCGCCGCAGAATACAAATCGTGTGACCCGCTCGCCGCATCAGCCTCGGACAGACCCAGATAGGTTTCATTCGCGTCAAAATCCGTCGAGCCCAATTTCAGCTCAAAACGCTGCTTCACCGCCGAGTCCGGCTCCCAGAACAACTTGACCATCGGCTCAATACGCTCAAACCCCGTGTCCAGCCCGCCATGCCCCTGCACCGACCGGAAACCGTCACTGCGGTGGTAATGCATCTCAAGCAAGTACCCGAAAGCCCCATGCGATGTCTGTACGGTGTCACCGAAATAGCTGTGACTGAACAACGTATTGTCACTCCCGTAGGTCATCTTGCTGTAGAATTCCTGTTCGGCGGGAATATCCGTGGAAAGGTAGTTGATCACACCTCCCGTGGTGTGCGGCCCATACTTGATCTGGCTGGAACCTTTCAGCACCTCCAACCCCGACATCCGCCCTGCCGATGGTGAGTAATAGGCCGAAGGCGCGGAGTAGGCCGCCGGCGCCATCAGAACACCATCCTCCATGATCGTCAGCTTCGCCGAACGACCCCCGTCGACACCCCGAATGGAAATGTTCGGGAAATTGCCGTAACCATTTTCCTCGCGCACATACACCCCCGGCACCTTGGCCAGAATGCGGTTGATGTTCGCATCACTATGGTTGCGGATGTCCCCGGTATCGAGGTAGGCCGCCGACCCGACAAGGTCGAGCGCACGATCCTTGCCGCCCACCACCGTAAGCGGTGAAAGTTCTCCGTCATCGGCAGATACAGCGGATAACGCTGCAAGATTCCCAAGGCTTAATACGGCCAAGGCCAGCTTCATATGATTCCCAGTTTTCATCCTGATTCGATTGGTTATTCAAAAGACAATGCACACCACGCCGTGATGCGCAGCCGCGATTGCGCGACCTTCTTATTGATAATGATTCTCATTAGCAAGATTAATCAGGAAGGAATCTTATTTTTTTTGCCTTGATGGATCGCGCCGGCTAACCACTACTCGTGCCGACATGTTTGCACCGAAGTGGAAAAAAGAAGCCCAGCTTCTCGATAAGGCGGCCAAGAAGTTTCTGAACTACAAGCGCGACTTGCTCGATGACCGGCAAATTGCGGAGATTGGGTCCCGCCGCAGTGACCTGCACAAGGCGAGGAAAGCGGGAAACAAGGAGCAGTGTGCGGAGGCGTCCAAGCAACTCCAGGCCACCTGTGAAGGGGCCCTGCCGCGCCAGCAGAGTCAGGGCTGGGTGGAGGAAAACCTGGAGGTGATCTTCGTCGCGATTGTCATCGCCCTGGGTCTGCGCGCCTACGTGGTGCAGCCATTCCGCATCCCCACCGGGTCGATGCAGCCGACGCTCAATGGCATCGTTGCGACCTCGGTGGAATCAGCTGATGAGTTTCCGTCCTTTGTCGTGCGTCAACTGCAGCATGTCAGCCACGGCCGCAGTTATGTCGACCTGGTGCTCAAGGAGGACAAGCGGCTGCGCCGGGAAAACCCGATCATGGAATCGCAGTTTCTCCACTTTTTCACCCGCACCCCGATCTATTTTGCCGATGGCAGCAAGGTGACGTTTCCCGGCCCGAAAGCCGCGCTGATGAATCGCAAGGGCATGGGGTTCGGCCGGGTCTGCGGCTACCCGACCCGGGATATGAGCGCCGAGGAACAGCAGCAGTATCGCATCGAAGTACAAAGCACCTCGCAAGCCGACATGGCCTTTGAAGGGTCGCGCAAGAGGCAAACCCCCATCACCAAGCCGGCGTTGCCTGCGGGAACCGTCATTGCCCGGGGCTATGTCGATAGCGGCGACCTCATCCTGGTTGACAAGATATCCTACCACTTCCGTCGTCCGGTCCGTGGCGAAGTGTTTGTTTTCGACACCCGTGAAATCAAAAAAATCCACAGCGAGGCCGCTCGAAATGGCAGCGCCGCCGGCTCGCACTACATCAAACGGCTGGCAGGCGTGCCGGGGGACGAGCTCCAGGTCCAGGGGCTTGATCTCTACGTCAATGGCATCAAGGCGAAAGAACCCGGGTTCGCGCGCGTGATGAGCCTGGAAAACGGCTACCATGGCTACGAGCCGACCTACCGGCTGTCGGGTGGCCAGATCTTCAAGGCGAGGGAATCGGACATCCCGGGAATGAACGAGTACATCGCACTCGGCGACAACAGCTTCAACTCCTCCGACTCCCGTTTCTGGGGGACGGTCAAGGAGTTCAACGTCATCGGCCCCGCCGCCTTCACGCTCTGGCCCTTTAGCTGTGGCCACTGGGGTGTCATCAAGTAGGGGTGCAGCGCCCCTGGTTCTCAGTGCCAGCCCACCATGTCATCCTCCCAAGAAATCACCCGCAAAGCGAAGTCGAACCTGGCGTTCACCCTCAGTTGCCTCCCCAGGGAGCGCAAGCGGGACATGGTCACCTTTTACGCGTTCTGCCGCGTCATCGACGACCTCGCAGACGACCTCGAGTTGTCCCTGGAAAGTCGGCAACAAGGACTGGCCGAGTGGCGCAACGGGATCGAGCAAGGATTCGACCGGCCCGACGAACTCCAGGCCGAGCTTGTCGGACTGATCGACCGGTACTCCATTGCCAGACAGCCCTTCCTCGATCTCATCGCCGGTTGTGAATCCGACCTTCAGCCCCAGCGTTTCAAGACCTGGGAGGACTTGAAAAACTACACCTACCGCGTCGCCAGTTGCGTAGGGATGATCTCCACCCGCATTTTCGGCTGCACCCATCCGGACTCGGAAAAGTACGCGGTTGCCCTCGGCCATGCGCTGCAGCTGACCAACATCCTCCGGGACGTCGATGAAGATCTCAGGAATGGCGGACGGATCTACCTCCCGCTCGATGACTTGGCGCGCTTCCAGTACAGCGAACACGATCTGACCGAGCGTGTCCACGATGCACGCTTCACCGCGATGATGGCCTGGCAGGCCGACCGCGCCGAAGCGCTCTATCAGGAAGCGATCGACCACCTCCAACCGGAGGACGCCCAAGCGCTGAAAGCGGCCGAGGCGATGCGGAAAATCTATCATGGCCTGTTGGAAAAGATGCGCGCCGACAACTTCCATGTCTTCACCCAGCGCTACTCCCTCTCCAAGGCGAAAAAAACGGTCATCCTCCTCGCCACGCTACTCACCCGTTGAGCCGTCGTGAGCGAAAATCATTTCTTGATCGCCACAAGGCCCTATTCCCGTATAGTCAATGCGAATAACCCCTTATCAAACATGGCCCGTGAACAAGCCATCACCCGCTGATGCCGATCCCGCTAACTGCCGAACTGACTAACCGACCAACTCAACCCATGAAAACCCGACACATCATTCTCCTGACCATCACCGCCGCCGCTTTCGCCTCCTGCGCCCCCTACCCCGACGGCTCACAAGCGGGTGGATCAGCGGCGGAAGTCCCCGCCCCCAAGATCGAAGGATACGACAAGATCCCCATGGGCAAACGCACGCCGGATGGCAAGACCAACATGGTCATCAGCCCCTACCGCCCCTATAACATCATCGACGTCACCGGTTACCGCAGTGGAGACATCGTCGGCGACCCGTCCACTGCCCAGATAAACCCAGCCACCGGAAAACCCGTTTTGAACACCTCGAAGTACCTCCGCATCCCCTGAACCCATGGCTCACTGATGAGACCGTCGCATGAACATGAAATCCTCCCCTGCACCGACTCACCGCAGCGGGGGATTTTTTATACACAGTTCCCCGGTTGACACCCGCTTCCCCAAACAACGGTTGTGACGACTGAGACAAAGTCCCCGCCCCCCATCCCTATGACCAGTCCTCCCCGTCCATGGGTCAGCCCATTACGCCCATCCCCCGCCCTGCTCGGTGTGCTCGGGTTGATCAGCGCATTGAGTTCGTGCCAACCGGGCGGCGCACCATCCAGCGAGACAAGCATCGATGTGCCAAGCGCATGGAAAGCCTCAGCCGACAACGCGTCAGCCCGCATCAGCAACGGCTGGGTGAACGATTTCAACGACCCCCGACTCCGCAAGCTCGTCAGCGAGACCCTGGCAAACAACCCCGACCTGCTCGCCACGGCCGAACGGTTGAAGGCAGCGCGCGCCGGGGTGGTCCGCTCCCGCGCCAACCGCATCCCCGCCGCGGATGCCTCCACATCAGCCAGTCGCAGCCGCACTAACCGCGATGCCGCCGGCGGCGAGCGCAGCTACTCGACCAGCCATAGCATCAGCGTCGGCGCCAGTTGGGAGATCGACCTATGGGGGCGCCTGCGCCACCTTCACACGGCAGCGCAAGCCGATTACGATGCCACCGTGGCCGACTTCCGCGGCACCCGCCTGTCCCTGGCCGCCAATGCCGCCAGCCTGTGGTACAACCTGATCAGCGCGGAGAACCAGGTCAAACTCGCCGAGAACACGCTCGACAGCTACCGCAAGGTGGAAAAAATCATCAGCCGCAACTACAAGGCCGGCACCGCCCGCGCTCTTGAACTCCAGTTGTCACGCAACAACGTCTACGGCGCCGAACGCATCCTCCGGTCCCGCCTGCGCAGACGGGACGATGCCAGACGCAACCTCGAAATCATCCTCGGCCGCTACCCGGGCGGAACCATCGCCGCCCCCACGTCATTGCCTCAGATCCGCCGCTCAGCCCCCTCCGGTCTGCCTGCCGACCTGATCACCCGCCGCCCCGACCTGGTGGTCGCGCGGAAACGCCTCGAAGCCTCGTTTCATCGCGCCCATGCCACCCGGAAAAACCTGCTGCCGTCCCTCCGGCTTACGGGAAGCACCGGCACACGGTCATCCGACCTCACCCATCTGCTTGATCCGGGTTTTCTCGCCTCATCCATCGCCGCATCCCTCAGCCAGTCCCTGTTCGAAGGCGGGGCCCTTCGGGAAGACGCCCGCGCTGCGGTGGCGCGCAACAAGGCCGTGATCCACGATTTTTCCACCGCGGCACTGAGGGCCTTCCGCGAGGTCGAATCCGCCCTGGCCTCGGAAAAATGGCTCCAACAGCAAGAGCTCTACCTGCGCAAAGAACTCGAACAGGCCGCACTGGCTGAAAGACAGGCCGAACGCGATTACGCCGAGGGGATCGAAGGCGTTGACATCCTGGACTTGCTCGAAACCCAGCGCCGTGCGTCCAATGCACGCAGTTCCCTCATTGATCTGCAAAATCAACGCATCCAGAACCGTATTAACCTGCACCTCGCCCTCGGCGGCAGCTTCTAACCCCGACCCCCGACCCCCGACTCCCGACTCCCGACTCCCGACTCCCGACTCCCGACTCCCGACTCCCGACTCCCGACTCCCGACTCCCGACTCCCGACTCCCGACCCCCGACT
>JBFERY010000029.1:0-29274 GCA_041548785.1 Oceaniferula sp. | reverse complement strand
TGATGATTGTTGATTGTTGATTGTTGAAGTAGGCTTCTGCCTCTGCGCCAGCTCTTCACTTCAGCAATCAACAATCGTAATTCATCAATCATCAATCATCGTCAGGAGTCTTGGAGTCTTGGAGTCTTGGAGCCTTGAAGTCTTGAAGTCTTGAAGTCTTGAAGTCTTGAAGTCTTGAAGTCGGGAAGTCGGGAAGTCGGGGAGTCGGGGAGTCGGGGAGTCGGGTGGCAGAGCACGGGTAAGGCGGCGCCTTACATGCCTGGGATGCCGAGTCCGCCGGTGAGTTTGGCCATTTCCGCGGCCGCCATTTCCTTGCCTTTGGCGACGGCTTCCTGGACGCCGGAGAGGACGAGCTCCTGGAGGAAGTCGACGTCGGTGGGATCGACCACGGACGGGTCGATGCTGATCGAGACAACATCGCCTGCGCCATTGGCCACGACGGTGACCTTGCCGCCTCCGACGGTGGCTTCGACATTTTTCGCGGCGAGTTCTTCCTGGGTTTTTTGCATGCCCGCTTGCATTTGCTGGGCCTGTTGCATGAGTTTTTGGATATCCATGGGTAGTGTGAGTTGGTGGTTGGTGATTGGTGGGGCGTCTGTGGCGGGATGAGTTTGATACCTGGGGTTTAACTCTTGAGGCTGCCTTCGAAGATTTCGAGGGCGCTCTTGATCAGGGGGTCCTGGTAGAATGAGTCGTCGGTTTTGGGCACGGGTTTTTCCTCTTCGGGTTCCGGTTCCTTGGGGGTGAGTGTCGGCCCGGGCTGGGGGATGACGGCGGCGGGTTCGTCGGAGGCGTCATTGATGAGGTCATCGAGCCCTCTTTTTTTCGCGGGCTGTTGTTTTTCGGGCTGGGGATCGGCTGGAGGTGGCTGGGTTGCCGTCGGTTGTGCTGTTGCTGGCCGGGGTGCCGGTTCAGAGGCAGGAGCGGCAGGCTCAGCGGCCTTGGGTTCTGTTGCCTTCGGTGCTGACGGGGTGGTTTCCGGCTTGGTTTCCTGGGCTGGCGGCTCAATCGGGCCGGCACCGGCGAGGGCCTTGATGACGTCGCTGATCCGGGCGTCGTTGAGCGATTGAATGGCTTTGATCAGGCCGATCTCGAGGTGGAGGCGTTTGTTGGAGGCCCATTTCATCCGGCCTTCGGTGTCGGCCAGGATGTCGATGAGACAAAGGATACGGTCGGTTTGGATGGACTGGGCGGCCTCGGCAAGCGGTTGCCAGAGCTCGGCGGGAAACCCCTCGTTGCTGGCGGTGGGGTCGAGGCGGGTGACAAGCAGGGCGCGCAGGCAACTGATGAGTTCGCCGAGGAGTTGGGAGAGTTCCTTGCCGCTTTCTGCTTGCTGGTGAATGAGCTCGAGCGCGGCAGGGCTGTTCTTTTGCAGCAGGGCGGTGGTGAGGGCGGTCACGGTTTCGCGTGAGGTGAAGCCGAAGATTTCCAGAACGTTGGCCTCGGTGATTTCCTCGCCGCAGAAGGCGACGAGTTGGTCGAGCATCGACTGGGCGTCGCGCATACCGCCGTCGGCGCCCTTGGCGATTGCCCATGCGGCGGGGTCATCGAGTTTGACGCCTTCCTCGGAGGCGATGAACTGGAGGTGTTTGGCGATGGTTTCCGTGGGGATGGGCCGGAGGTCGAAGCGCTGGCATCGGGAGATGATGGTGGGCAGGATTTTATTCGGCTCGGTGGTCGCGAAGATGAATTTGACGTGTTCCGGGGGTTCCTCCAGGGTTTTGAGCAGGGCGTTGAAGGCCTGGGTGGTGAGCATGTGGACCTCGTCGATGTAGTAGATTTTGAACTTCCCCTGGGACGGTGCGAACTGGACGTTCTCACGCAGCTCGCGGACCTGTTCGACGCCATTGTTGGACGCACCGTCGATTTCCAGAACGTCGAGTGAACGGCCCTCGGCGATTTCCTGGCAGATCGTCGAGTCGGGGTCGAAATCAATGGTCGGACCCTCCGGGCAGTTCAGTGCCTTGGCCAGGATGCGGGCGGTGGATGTTTTTCCCGTACCCCGGGGGCCGACGAACAGCCATGCGTGCGCAAGGCGTTCGCGCTCGATGGCATTACGGAGGGTGGATACGACATGATCCTGTCCAAGGACGTCGGCAAACGTTTTTGGACGGTATTTTCTGGCAAAGACCTGGTAGCTCACGCGGATCAATTTAGCGGAGATCGGTGTTTTGAAAATGGAGAAATTGAGAAATGCGCGAAAAACTCTCGGATTGGGCTGGATGATGGCGCCAATGTGGTGGAAAACAACCGCGTGAACAGAGACGAAAAAGCCGAACGTTACCAGCGCGCCTTGGTGGAGATCACGGCGATCCTTGCGGGGGAGCGGGACGAGGTGGCGAGGATGGCGACGGTGAGTTCGGTGCTGGCCGGCGCGTTCGATTATTTTTACTGGACCGGGTTTTACCGGATGCAGGGGGGGGAGTTGGTGATTGGACCGTATCAGGGCACCCCGGCTTGTTTGAGGATTGCGTTGGATCGGGGTATTTGTGGTGCCACGGTGCGCTGCGGGGAGAGCTTGGTGGTGGACAATGTGCATGTGTTTCCCGGGCATATTGCCTGTGACCCGAGGTCGCGCAGTGAGATTGTGGTGCCCGTGTGGGATGCGTCCGGCATGCTCATTGCGGTGCTTGATGTCGACTCCGAGCAGGTCGGGGCCTTTGGTGACGTTGACCGGGAAGGCTTGGAGCGGATCCTGGCTGCCGTCTTTAGCTGTCGGGAAACGCCATGTCAGGAAGAGGGGGATTGAGGTTGAAAAGATTCGGGTCGCGGGTTATGGCGCTGGCGCGAACTCCTTGCACCCATCAATATGAGCGACTTTTCCCCATTCCGTAAGAAGATGGAATCCGCAGCTGTTAGTGAAGCTGCCATCCGTGCCTTTGAACGTAACTATCAAGCACTGCTCCGTAATGAGAGCGGTATGATTCCGGAACAGAGCATCCGTCCGTGTGACCGGATTCCCATGCTTGACGAGGTATCGTCGGGTGACGAGGGGTTTGACGCATCCTTGTTGGCGCAGACCGTGGTGATCAAGCTCAATGGCGGGCTCGGCACGAGTATGGGATTGAAAAAAGCCAAGAGCCTGCTTCCGGTCAAAGGGGAGACGACTTTTCTCGATGTCATTGCACATCAGATCATTCACTTGCGTGAGCAGACCGGGGCGAAAGTCCGTTTTCTGCTGATGGACAGCTTCAGCACGTCGGAGGACACGCTGGAGCACATGGAGGCCTACAAGGAGCATGGGCTATCCGGGGCTGAAAACATTGAGTTGATGCAGAACCAGGTGCCTAAGATCGACGTTGAGACGATGGAGCCGGCGAGCTGGCAAGACAATCCGTCCCAGGAATGGTGTCCCCCCGGCCACGGCGATCTTTATGCCGCGCTTGCCGGCAGCGGTTGGCTCGATGCCTTATTGGCTGGCGGGGTGAAATACGCCTTTGTTTCCAATGCGGATAACCTGGGGGCGGTGCTGGATGCGGGATTGCTGCGCTACTTTGCCGAAAGCGATTCCCCTTTCCTGATGGAAGCGACACGACGCACCGGAGCTGATAAAAAAGGTGGGCATCTTGCCCTGCGGCATGCCGATCAACAGCTGCTGCTCCGCGAGGTCGCCCAGTGTGCGGAGGAGGATATCGAGCAGTTTCAAAACATCGATCGCCATCTTTACTTCAATACCAACAGCCTTTGGATCCGGCTGGATGTACTGCGGGACTTGTTGAAAAAAGAAAGCGGGGTGCTGCCGCTGCCGATGATCAAGAATAAAAAGACGATTGACCCCCGCGATAAAAATTCGCTGGCCGTCTATCAGCTTGAAGTCGCCATGGGTGCGGCGATCGAATCATTCCCCGGCTCGCGTGCCATCTGTGTGCCGCGGTCACGGTTTGCTCCGGTGAAAACCACATCCGACCTGTTTGCGCTTCGTTCCGATGCCTACGAGCAGACTCCCGACGGACGCATCGCGCTCGTGGCGGAAAGAGAGGGGATCCCACCGGTCATCGATCTCAGCGACGAGTACAAGATGGTGGACAGTCTCGAGGGGCTGGGAATGCCGTCACTGGTCAAGGCCGGGAAGCTTACCGTGCGTGGTCCGGTGCGTTTCGCGGATGGGGTGGTCATTGTGGGCGATGTTGTGTTTCGCAATGAAACCGGCGAAACCAAATGGGTTGCGGGCGGAACCTACAGGGATGAAGAGGTGGAGCTCTGACCGGAGCCGGGCGGATTTCATCAGCCCCGAAGCGGCTCGGGTTACCCCTCCGTATGCGGAATTAGTGGCAAATGACAACATTGTCCGATTTATCCTATTGCAAGATGCGTGCGGAGTCGTCATATCCACCCCGAAATGACGCAATTTTCATCCCTTGATATTCCTGATGGCGGCTACGACGCCGTGATATTTGACCTCGACGGAACACTGGTGGATTCCATGCCCGCCCACTTCGCAGCATGGTGCGAGGCACTCAGTAAGCACGACGCCCCGAATGTTTTTCCCGAGGATGTTTTTTACGCCCTGGGTGGTCGACCCACCAAGGATATTGTCACGGAGTTAAATGGTGAATGCGGCTTGAAGTTAGATGCTGAAGAGGTGGCCATGGATAAACGTGAGGCCTTTCTCCGGAACATCGGTCAAGTCGCGATTATCGATGAAGTGGTCGGATTCGCCCGCAGCCTGCGGGGCAAGATGCCGATGGCGGTTGCCACGGGCGGCACCCGCATTGTCGCGGAAAAAACACTGCAAGCCGTTGGCCTCAGTGATCTTTTCGATGAGGTTGTCACCGCCAGTGATGTGGTCTGCGGCAAGCCGGCACCGGATATTTACCTTGAGGTCGCGGACCGGTTGGAGGTGGCGCCCGCGCGATGTCTGGTTTTTGAAGATGCCCCCGCGGGACTCATGGCGGCACAATCTGCTGGTATGCAGGTGGTTTGTGTGCCAGCACCTGTGAGGGTTCTCTGACGCCCGCCATGATCATGCCGCCGAAAACCTGGACCGCGCCCGCCAAGGTGAACCTGACCCTCAAGGTTCTGGGTAAGCGTGGTGATGGTTTTCATGAGTTGGAGAGCTTGATGGCTCCTCTCGATCTTGGTGATTTGCTTCATTTTGAAAAATCGGGGGCTTACAGCCTGCACTGTGACACTCCCGACGTTCCGCTTGATGAAAACAACCTCGTCACTATGGCGGTGCGGGTTTTTGAAAAACGATGCGGGAAGACTTGTGATTGGAAAATAACGTTAGAAAAAAACGTGCCGCACGGTGCCGGCCTCGGTGGTGGCAGCAGTGATGCGGCCACCACATTGTTAGCACTTAACGCTCTCGAAAAGACGGGGTTTTCCGAGAGCGAATTGGCGTCGATGGCTGCGGGAGTCGGCTCGGATGTGCCCTTTTTCATCTATCGTCAGGTAGGTGTGATCGGGGGCAGGGGCGAACGCGTCGAGCCTGTGCAGGTTCCCGGGCTTACTGGAACGAGGATGCTTCTGCTCAAGCCCGGGTTCGGGGTCTCGACTCCCGATGCCTACAAAAACTGCCTGAACGCCCAGGCGCTTCCCGGCGTCGATTACGCGGCTCAAAAAATGCCCTGGGGCGAGATTGTCAACGACCTGGAGAAACCCGTTTTTTACAAGCATCGCTTCCTTGCGGAAATGAAAGTATGGCTCCGGTCGCAGCCCGAAGTCGGGGCGGCCATGATGTCTGGCTCAGGGTCGACCATGATGGCATTTCTCTCCCGCCCGGAAGACGCCATGGTTTTGTTAGCCCGGGCACGCCAAGCCCTCGACCCGACACTCTGGGGCGAGCAGGTGACCATCTGCTAACCGTCAATGCCTAACCCCGTGAACCCCCTTGGAAAACAGATCCTTAAAGACGTATCGAGATCCTTTTATCTCAGTATACGCGCGCTTCCCGCAGCCATGCGGGAGCCGGTTGCTCTGGGATACTTGCTGGCGCGCGCCAGTGACACGCTTGCCGATACCGGCGAGCTTGATGCGTCGCTCCGGTTTGAGATGTTGCATGGCTTCGGCCAAGTGATCCACGGAGGTGAGCGTGCCGCCTGGCTGGAGCGGCTCGTCAGCGAGGTGATCCCACGTCAGCGGCACGAAGGCGAAAAATCACTTTTGGAAAACATGGATGGTGTTTTCGGCTGGCTTGATTCGCTCGGTGGAAAATCCGAGACGGGGGCCGAGGCGCGCAGCGTCGCTCATTATCAATCGCCGGAGTCCCAGTCGATAGGTTTCCGCCAACACGCTGCGATCCTGACCGTCATGGGTCATATCCTCCGCGGGCAGCGACTGGATATTGAACGTTTCGAGCTGCAGCAGGGGTTTCAATTCACCCTCGATGCCGAGTTGGAAGAATACTGCTATCTCGTCGCCGGATGTGTCGGTGAGTTCTGGACGGAAATCGGCACGGTTTCGCTGGGCGGGTTTTCCCGGGTCGACACCGCCCGGCTCAAGCGCTGGGGCGCGAATTACGGCAAGGGCCTGCAGTTGATCAACATCCTGCGTGACCTTCCCTCGGATGTGAAAGCGGGGCGGTGTTATCTGCCCAACGTCGATGCCGCAGACCGGGATTCCCTGATGGCCGAATCCGCGCGTTGGCGTGCTCGTGCCCGCACTTATCTGGGAGAAGGGGAGTCGTACGCCCAGTCGCTGGTGCGACGCCGCACCAGAGCCGCGACTGCGCTGCCCGGGATCATTGGGGCGCGCACCCTGGATCTGATGGATGCCGCCGGATGGGCTGAGCTGGAGCAGGGGGTGAAGATTCCCCGCCGTGAAGTCTACCTCAGCGCCTGGGAGGCGCTGTTTGTTTAGGATTTTAGAACGAAGACGGCACTTGCAGGAACCGCGCTTATCCATTAAGTCAGTGGGCGTGGCTACCACCGAAACTTCACAGCAACTTCCGCAAGTCCCGGACGCGCACGGGCATTTTGGAACCTATGGCGGCATGTTTGTCCCGGAAACCCTGATGGATCCGATGCAGGTGCTTGCCGCCGAGTATGAGAAGGCCAAAGCCGATCCTGAGTTTCAGAAGGAACTCGATTACCTGCTCAGGCAGTACTGCGGTCGGCCGACGCCGCTCTATTTCGCCGAGCGCTGGACGGAAAAACTCGGCGGAGCCAAGATCTACCTCAAGCGCGAGGACCTGCTGCATACCGGCGCCCACAAGATCAATAACGCGATCGGACAGATCCTGCTGGCCCAACGTCTCGGGAAAACACGCATCATCGCGGAAACCGGTGCCGGCCAGCACGGCGTCGCCACCGCCACCGTCTGCGCCCGCTTCGGCATGGAGTGCATTGTCTACATGGGTGCGGTCGATATGGAACGCCAGGCGCTCAATGTCGCCCGCATGCAACTGTTGGGCGCGACGGTTGTTCCGGTCACCGCCGGCCAGGCCACCCTCAAGGAGGCGGTCAACGAAGCGCTGCGCGACTGGGTTTCCTCGGTCGAGCACACCCACTACATTCTCGGCTCCGCGCTCGGCTCGCATCCGTTCCCGATGATGGTCCGCGATTTTCACCGGGTCATCGGCCTGGAAGCCCGCGAGCAAATTCTCGAACAGGAAGGCCGGCTTCCGGATATGTTGGTCGCCTGTGTTGGTGGCGGCTCGAATGCGATCGGGCTTTTCCACCCGTTTCTCAACGACCCCGGCATCCGGATGATCGGCGTCGAGGCCGGAGGCGACGGCATTATCCCCGAACGTCATGCGGCCCGCTTCCAGGGGGGGAAACTCGGTGTCCTCCAGGGGGCGAAAACCTGGTTGCTGGCCAACGACGACGGCCAGATCGAGCTGACCCACTCGGTGAGTGCCGGCCTCGACTACGCGGCCGTCGGGCCCGAGCATGCCTATCTCAAGGATATTGGCCGCGCCGAATACACCTACGCCACGGACAGCGAGGCGCTCGCCGCGTTCAAGGAGCTCGCTGAGACCGAGGGGATCCTGCCCGCGCTCGAGTCCTCCCACGCCATGGCCCACGTCTCCAAGATCGCCCCCGCCATGTCCAAGGATACCGTCATCATCGTCAACCTCTCGGGCCGTGGTGACAAGGACGTCGAACAGGCCGCCAAATACCTCTTGTAGAACATTTCTAACCGCGAATAGACGCGAATAACCGCGAATTTTTTAAGAAAGAATGATTTTCAAAGACGAGGTTTTTCAGATTATAGGATGCTCTATCGAGGTGCTCAATAGTCTGGGACATGGATTTCATGAAAAACCCTATGAAAATGCGCTCGTTGTCGAATTTTCTCACAGTGGTATTGAATACTCTCAACAACAAAGGTTTCCGGTCTTGCACAGAAATATCAAAGTGGGAGAGTATATCCCCGATCTCATTGCACACGGGAATATCATCATTGATACCAAAGTTATTGGCCGTATAACAGATCATGAACGTGGCCAAATGTTGAACTATCTTCGTGTCAGCAAATTTCGACTTGGTCTTATCATCAATTTTAAACACCCTAAGCTGGAGTGGGAGCGGATTGTTCTCACCCATCATTAATCATTACGCCACAAACCTTCGCGTCTATTCGCGTCCATTCGCGGTTTAAAAAAATCATGACTCAACGCACCATCGGTATCATCTCAGGCTCCGGCATCTATCCGCAGACGTTTATCGATGCGGCGAGAGCCAAGGGCGGGGATGTGCGCCTGGTGATGGCGGCCTTTAAAAACGAGACCCGCGAGGAGCTTGCGGGTGAGGTGGATGGCATCGACTGGTTTCGGGTCGGCCAGCTGGGCAAGATGATCAAGTTTTTCAAAAGGGAGGGCGTCACCGAGGCGGTGATGGTGGGTCAGATCGCGCCGAAAAACCTGTTTGACCTCCGGCCCGACCTCCGCACCGTGATGCTCTTGGCCCGGACCAAGGAAAAGAATGCCGAGTCCCTGTTTGGCGGTATTGCGGATGAGCTGGAAAAGGACGGCATCACCCTGCTACCTGCCACGACCTTCCTCGAGGACATCATGCCTGGCGAAGGTCACGTCTGCGGCCCCGCTCTCAAGGATGCCGACATCGCGGACGCCCGCTATGGATTTAAAATTGCCAAGGAAACCAGTCGGCTCGACATCGGTCAAACCGTGGTGGTTAGAAATGGCACCGTACTCGCCGTCGAAGCCTTCGAGGGCACCAATGCCTGCATCCGCCGTGGCGGAGAACTCGGCAAGGGCAAGGACGTCACCCTGGCCAAGGTGTCGAAACCCAAGCAGGACTTCCGTTTCGATGTCCCGGTCGTCGGCCCCGACACCGTCAAAAATTGCGCGGAATCCGGTATTGGCGTCATCGCCATCGAGGCCGGCAAAACCCTGCTGCTCGGCGGCGATGAGGTGCGCGCTCTGTGTAATCAGCACAAAATCAGCATTGTCGCGTTGGATTGAATGTCATCTGTTGTTTTTTCAAATCGCTATTTGAAAAAACAATTTGAATTTTGCGATCAACCTGCCTAGGCTTGCGCTACATGGCCAGCAATGTGAAAGAAAAGCTCATCAGCAGCGCGATTGCTGTTTTTGCCGAGCATGGGTATCGTCACGGCAAGGTGGCGGACATTGTCAAGGGGGCGGAGGCGAACATTGCGGCGGTGAACTATCATTTCGGTTCGAAGGATAACCTGTTTGTGCACGCCCTGCGCGAGGCGTATGCGATTGCCGACGAGGCCTATCCCGCGAAGGGGGAGTTGGCTGATACGGCTGGTGCGGAGGAAAAAATCGGGGCGATTTCCCGGGCCGTGCTGCGTCGCTCCTTCGACCAGGGGGCGGCAGGGGATTTCAACCGGATCATGAGCAAGACGCTGCATGTGCCGGGGTCACCGATTGAGCTCATCCTCTTTGAGGTGCGTTCGATGGAGTTGGATTACCTCGAGGCCACACTCGCGGAGTTCCTCGAGACGGATTCGGCGCCGATGATCCAGCTGGCGAAATTGAATTTTTTCGGATTGGCGACCATCATCAACAAAAGTCCTCTCGGGATCCAGGGGCTCTTCACCGGTGACCCTGCTGATGCCGACATCGCGGCGCTGATCGAACTGCAGGTCAACGTCATCCTGACCTCGTTGAGGGCGCTCGCCGCTCACCTTGAAAAATGAGACCATGAAATCCCGTATGCACTCCACCCTAGCCGCAGCAAGACGTTTGGCCGTCACATCGCTGGCGGGCGTTCTCTGCCTGCTGGCAGGCTGCGTGTCCCGGCCGGATGCGTTGGCGAACAACCGCCACGCGGACCTGACCATCCCGAAACGCTATGATGCCAGCCAGCCACCGGTGCCGGAGGTGAGCCAGGGGCTGCTCGCCCTCTTTGCCGACGCCCGGCTCCGCGGCCACGTCGACCGGGCACTCAGCCATAATCCCGATCTTCGCGCCAGTGCTGCGCGACTGGAAGAGGCCGGGTTCAACATCCGCAAGGCCTATGCGCCGCTGGTCCCCACGTTGGGTGCGAGTGCTAGTGCGTCGCGTTCCCAGTCTTTGTTAGGTCCGGCCCCGTCCCGCAGCAGCCGCTATGCCGCCGCGCTCGACACCCAGTGGGAAATCGATGTGTGGGGGCGGATCCGTGCCGGCGTGGCCGCCAGTGCCAGTGCCGGCGCTGCGGCGCGGGCCGATGATGCATCCGCCCGCGAGTCGATCGCGGCGCAGACGATGCAGGCGTATTTCGACCTGGTCGCTTCGGAGAAATTGTTAGCCCTGTCCGGTCGGAGGCTCGCCAGTTTTCAAAAATCCTACGAACTGGTGAAGCGGCGATTTGAAGCCGGGACCGGCGACCTTGGCGATCTTGACCTCGCCCGCACGGATGTCGAAAACACGCGGGCGCAGGTATCGCAGCGCAAGGACTCGCGCGATCAGTCGGCGCGCCGACTGGCCGTGCTCACCGGCAGTTATCCCAACGCCTCGGTCGCCTCGGCCTCCGCCTGGCCATCACTGCGGCGCGGCGTACGTGCCGGTATTCCCTCCACCTTGTTGATGCAGCGCCCTGATATCGACGCCGCCTATCAACGCATCCGCGCCGCCGACGCCCGGGTCACGGTGGCCCACCGCGACCTCTACCCGAGATTCTCCCTGACCGCGAGCGCCGGTAACCAGTCGGCGACCTTGAAAAAATTCGCCGACTCGAATTTCAATGTCTGGTCGGTTGCGGGAAACCTGGTCGCACCCATCCTCGACGGTGGCAGTCGGCGTGCCGAGCTCGGCGCCGCGAATGCCCGTGCGAAACAGGCGCATGCCGCGTATCAATCGACCGTGCTCAATGCGTTTCGCGAGGTGGAAAATGCGCTCGGTTCCGAGCGCCATCTGCTCGGCCGTGAGCGGTCGACCCGCAATGCCCTGACCGCGGCCCGCAGTGCGGAGTCGCGCATCCGGCGCAACTACGAAACCGGGTTGGTCGAAATCCTGACCCTGCTCGACACCCAGCGTCGCTCGTTCAACACCGAGGAATCCCTCATCAATATTCAGTCGCTCCGCTACAAAAACCGCGTCACCCTGGCACTTGCGCTCGGCAAGGGGCTCTGATTTTTTCGAAGCACACCCGCGCCGCCCTGCTAACAACTCACTATCTCCCATGAAACTTGCCGCACAAATCATCCTGCCGCTTCTCCTGATCCTTCTTGCCTTGTTGGGCTTCAAGATGTTGGCGGCGAGTAAACAAGAAAAGCCAAGTCGGGTGCCGGACGAGGTGGTCACCCAGGCTGAAATTGTCACGGTGTCACCCGCGGACCATTCGCCACCGGTGCTGAGCTACGGCACGGTGCAGAGCTACTTTGAAACCACGCTGACGCCGCAGGTGAGTGGTCGGATCATCGGGGTCGCGCCGGACGTCCGTGTCGGCAGGCTGGTTCCAAAAAACACCGTGTTGGCGCGCATCGATGATACTGATTATGTGGCGGCCAAGGAGCGTGAGCAGACGAACCTGGCTACTGCGCAACGGACACTGGCGGAAGAGGAGATCCGCTCGAAGCAAGCGGCCGAGGACTGGCTGGCATCGGGTCGGGCCCTGGCAACGGCTTCGGACTTTGTATTACGCAAACCCCAACTCAAGGCGGCCAAGGCGAGTATTGCCTCCGCCGAGGCTGCGGTGGCGAAAGCCGAAGCCGACATCCAACGCACTGTCATCGTGGCTCCCTACGATGCCGTCGTATTGAACCGCACCGCCTCGTTAGGAAACTTTGCCAGCCCACAGCAGTCGCTCGGGGTGCTTGTGGCGACCGAACGGGTGGAAATCCGCTTGCCGTTGACGGCCGATCAGGTGGTGCGTGTCGAGATGTCAGGATTGGCTGCCGGCGCGTCGCCCGGCGAGCAGGCGGACATCACGCTGACCAGTTCCGCCCGACCCGGCCTGACGTGGCAGGGGGTACTCACCAGGATCGATCCTGCGGTGGATGCGAAAAGTCAGGTGACCTACGTCATCGTCGAGGTGGAAGACCCGTATGCCACGGGGAGGCAGCCCCTCGCGATCGGGACCTTTGTCAATGCCAGCCTACCGGGCAAGGCCATCCGCGGGGCGTATCAACTCGCCGAGTCGGCCCTGGTGAACGACAGCTATGTCTGGGCACTGGATAAGGACAACCATCTGCTCAGGCTTCCCGCCGAACGGGTGCACAGCCACGCCGGGAATGTTTTTCTCGCTCTCACCGCCGACGCCATCCAACCTCCGCTGCGCGTCGTTACCCGGCCGCTGACCAACTTCAAGGCAGGCATGAAAGTCGAGCCGCTCGCCAAGTAACCAAGGCCGCTGTCATTTCCCCGATTTCCCCCCATTGACCTATGTCACCTCTGCAGAAACATCCCTTCATCACCTGGTTTGCTATCAATCCGGTGGTGGCCAACATCCTGATGCTGAGCGTGCTGGTGGCAGGCATATTCACGGCGCTGACCGTGCGCAAGGAGGGGTTCCCCGCCTTTGCCGCCGAGTCGGTCACCGTGCGCGTCCCCATCCGGGGCGGCACTCCCGAGGATGTGGAGCGCGGCGTGGCGATCAGGGTCGAGGAGGCGATCGAGTCCGTCGAAGGCATCGACCACGTCCGGTCTGTCAGCAAGGACAACATTGCCACGATCACCATTCAGGCGAAAGAAGGCTATCCTGTTGGGAAATTGCTCGATGATGTGAAAATCCAGGTCGACGCCATCCCCACGCTTCCCGAGCAGGCGGAGAAACCGGTGGTGACCGAGAATAAGCGCAGCGGCGATGTGCTCTGGGTGGAGCTCTATGGCACGGCGTCCGAGTCGGTGCGCAAAGAGGCGGCAAGAAAACTCCGCGATACGCTTCTGCGTGAGCCGTCGATCTCAAAAATCGAGACTTTTGGCGGACGTGACTACGAGATTTCCATTGAGCCGTCCGAGGAAAAACTTCGCTTCTATCAGCTGACCTTCGATGAGGTCGTCGCCGCGGTCAGCCAGAATTCGTTCGACCTTGGCGGCGGTGTGATCCGCTCCGCAAGGGGGGATATCTCACTGCGGGCACGCGACCAGGCGTACCGGAAATCCGACTTCGAACAGATCCCGGTGCGCACCAACCCGGACGGCACCCGGATTTTTGTCAAGGACGTCGCCACCGTGCGTGACGGGTTTGTTGACCAGGTGTTTTTGAATCGCTTTCGGGGTCTTCCCACCACCAGCCTGAAAATCACCACCGAGGGCAATGACGACATCATCGATGCCGTTAACGAGGCGCGCAAGGTGGTCAAGGCGTACCATGGCTTACCCGAGGGCGTCGAGGTCGCGACCTGGCTCGATGGCTCGGTGAATATCCGCGACCGCCTGTCCCTGCTGGGAAGGAATGGTCTGATCGGGGTCTTGCTCGTGCTCGGCTCCCTGATGGTTTTTCTCAACCTCCGGCTCGCGTTCTGGGTGGCGGTGGGTATCCCGGTCTCCCTGGCCGGCGCCATCACCCTTTTTCCCATCCCGGGCCTGGATATGTCCGTGAATGTCATCTCGGCATTCGGGTTTCTGGTGGTGTTGGGTATTGTGGTCGATGACGCCATCGTCATTGGTGAATCAATTTATTCGGAAAAGGAAAAAGACGACCATGCCGAGGAGGGGGAAGGTCCGATCATCACCACCGTGCGTGGTGTCAGCAAGGTGATTACGCCCGCGACCTTTGGTGTCGTCACCACCATCGCCGCCTTCCTTCCCCTGACCCAGGTGAGCGGTCGGTTGGGGAATGTCTTCGGCCAGATTGCCACCACCGTGATCTTTTGCCTGATCTTTTCATTGGTCGAATCCAAGCTGATCCTGCCATCGCATCTGGCGCATATCAATGTGCATAAAAAGCCACGCAACCCGGTGACCAAACTCTGGGCGAGGTTCCAGAAATCCGTGGCCAATGGCCTGAAGTGGTTGATCAATGCCGTCTACCGCCCGCTCATCCGGGTCTTGATCACCTGGCGCTATGCCGTGGTCGGCGGCTTCGTCGGTATCCTGGTCCTCGTGATCGGACTCTTCCCGGCAGGGCAACTGCGCTTTGTCTTTTTTCCTAACATTTACCGCGACCAGATCTCGGTGAACCTGCAGCTCGAGCAAGGGCAGTCGGTGCAGTACCTTCATGCCAATGCCGAGCGGATTGCCCTGGCGGCGCGCCAACTCGGGGAGCAATACGAGCAGCAGCACGGGCACAATCCCTTTGTGGAACTGCAGGTAGCCGCGAGTACCAACACCGAGGTGTCGGTCGTCACCGAGCTGACACGGTCAACGACCAGGGAGTTTCTAACGACGGCGCAGATCATCAAGGACTGGCGCGGCGCGATCGGACCGATTGCCGGCGCGCGCGCGCTTTCGGTCGCGGCCAGGGCAGGTCCGCCGGGCGGTGACCTGGTGGTCAATCTGGAAAGCGAAAACCTGGAGGAACTCAAGGCTGCCGCCGATGAGATGAAGCAGGTGCTCGCCACTTACCAGGGAGTTTATGACATCCTCGATACCTTTGACTCGGGGAAACCCGAGATTCTCTACTCGATTACCCCGGAGGGGCAGGCTGCGGGGTTGACCAAGCGTGACCTTGCCCGCAACGTGCGCGATGCCTTCTACGGCCGGGAAGCCCAGCGGGTGCAGCGCGGGCGCGATGAGGTCCGCGTGATGATCCGCTACCCACTCGACCAGCGCGCATCGCTCCAAACACTGCGTGAGATGCGCGTGCGCAACCAGGACGGCACCATCGTCCCCTTTGGCGTGGTCGCCGATACCCGTTACTCCGAATCACTGGCATCCATCGAGCGCTACGACAGCAAGCGGGTCGTCGGCGTGGAGGCGTCAGTGGACAAATCCACCACATCATCCGATGAGGTGCTGCAACGCCTGCAGGAGGAATTCTTCCCACAGATGCGTGCCAAGTATCCGGAGATATCCATCAGCCAGAGCGGCGAGGCCGAACAGCGTGCCAAGTCGATGAGGTCACTCATTGTCGGCTTTATCTTTTCAATCGTCTTTATTTACATCCTGATTGCGATCGCGCTGAAAAGCTACGCCAAGCCGCTGGTGATTATGACGGTGATTCCATTCGGTATCATCGGAGCGTTGTTAGGGCACTACATGATGGGGATTCCGGTTTCGATTCTCTCCGTCTTTGGCATCCTCGCGCTGTCCGGCGTGGTGGTCAACGATTCGCTGGTGCTGGTCTGCCGGGTGGACGACCTGCGTGCCGAGGGCGCCGGCCTGCTGCAGGCGTGCCGGCAGGCGGGGGCCGACCGCTTCCGTGCGATTCTGCTCACCTCCCTGACCACCTGCCTCGGCTTGGCGCCGCTGCTGCTCGAGACCGAGGTGCAGGCCCAGTTCCTCAAGCCCATGGCTGCCTCGCTCGCCTTTGGCATCCTCTTTGCCACCCTGATCACCCTGGTGCTGCTGCCCGCGCTGATGGTGATCGGCAAGGAGATCAAGGATAAGTTGAGAGACCTCTACAACATCCCGTATGGGGATTGACCGGTGGTGGTGGATGGCTTTTGTCCCTGCTAGCGAGGAGGGACACTCCTGTCCCTCGGCAAGCCAAGCCAAGACAGGCTGCCTGACCCATCCTTCGCTGTGGACAGGCGTTGTCCACGCTCCCTATTGAAGCCCGCGCTGCGGACAGTAGCCGATCTTAACTCGACGCGCACGCTCATCAGGTGCCGACTCAGCTGTTTGACCTGACATCGATCAGGCCTTGCCCGCGAGGTATTTCCATGTGCCCTTGTAGCGTCTGAACCGGGCGCGCTCATGCAGCTCATGCGGTTCGCCGTCGACGTAACACTGCGCGATGAACTCGACCTTGCCCACCTTGTCGTTTTTCCCACCCTTGGAGGTGCCGATGATGGTGAGGAATTTCCAGTTGATGGTTGGGATTGTTTTTTCCAGTTCCTCTTTAAGTCCGGGCTCGCGGGTGTCCGGGTGGGTGGTCTCGACGAGGTAGTCGGTCAGTCGGAAAAAGTAGGCGCTGTAGCGCGAGCGCATCAGTTCCTCCGCCGTGTCCGGTTTGGCTTTCCGGTAGTGAAACGGCATGCAGCAGGTGTAGTAGCTCTGCTCGCTTTTACACGGGCACAGCGACTCCGCTCTGGTTCTTACCGGGGGATCGGAAGGGTCGTTCACGTGGGTGGTGGTGGGTGGTTGATCGCAAACAGGCTGACGGGCTTGGACCGGGATGGTAGGTGTCCGGCACCGGCGTGCAAGCATTATAGCTTGGATCGCTACCCCGAAAGCGGCGCGGAAACTTGTCCTGCCTTTGCGGCTGCACCCGCGCTCATCCATGCGCGCGGAACCCGCGTTAATTCTCCTCGCGCTCCCAGGCGCGGGTTTCAAAGCGCATGATCTCCTTGATGAAGGTGAGCGGGACGTCACCGGTCGGGCCATTCCGGTTTTTGGCGATGACGAGTTCGGCCTTGCCGTCCTCTTCGTCGCGGTCCTCCTTGTTGTCGGCGTAATAGGCGGAGCGGTAGAGCAGGCCGACCATGTCGGCGTCCTGCTCGATCGAGCCGGATTCACGCAGGTCCGACATCCGGGGTTTGCCGCCGCCGCCGCTGGCGCCGACCCGGCTTTCCGGGCCACGGTTGAGCTGGGCGAGCACGATGATCGGGATTTCGAGCTCCTTGGCGAGGCCTTTCAGGCCGGCGGAGATTTCGGCGACTTCACGCTCGCGCGAGTTCTGGGCCTGCTTGGAATTCGACCGCATCAGCTGGAGGTAGTCGATGGCGATGACCTTGATGTCGGCCTCCTTTTTCTTCCGGCGCGCCTTGGCCCGGAGTTCGTTGATGCTGATCGACGGGGTGTCGTCGATAAAGAGCTTGCAGGCCTTGATCTCCTCGGAGGCGCGTTTGATGTTGAGCAGGTCGGCTCTGACCGGCTTGTAGCCCTTCATCAGACTGGATTTGGCGAAGCGGGCACGGGCGTAGAGCAGTCGCTCGACCAGTTGCATCGAGCTCATTTCCAAGGAGAATACCATGGACGGCAGGCCTTGATCCAGGCACATGTGTTCGACCAGGTTCATGGCAAAGGAGGTTTTGCCCATCGACGGGCGGGCGGCGACCACAAACATCTCACCCGCCTTGAGGCCGCTGGACATTTTGTCGATTTCCGGGTATCCTGTCGGGATGCCGTTGCCCTGTCCCTTGCCGGCAAGAAAATCCTCGAGCATGTCGATGACCTGACTGACGGATTGCTCGACGGTAACCTCCTGGTTTTTTTCCGCGCCTTCACGGATGGCCAGGACCTGCTGCTCGACGTTGTCGAGTAACTGCTCGACTTCCTCCTGGTCGTCATAGGCACGCGTGATCGCCTCCGTGCAGTGCTTGATCACCGAGCGCAGGACATACTTGTCCTTGACGATATCAAGGTGGTGCATGAAATGCGCATGGGTGGGCGAGTAGGTGTAGATCTCCGTGATCGCAGACGGTCCCCCGACCGATGCCATCACGCCGCGGTCCATCAGGGTCTGGGAAAATGAGACCAACTCGACAGGTTCGTTTTTCTCAAACGACTCCATCAGGATGGTAAACAGGGACCCATGGGCCGGGTGGTAGAAATGCTCCGCGGTCAGCTTGTTCTCAACCGCCTGGGCAATGTACTCTTGGGGGTCCTGGAACATCGACGACAGAATACTCTTCTCCGGGCCAATGGCATGGGGCAGAGCGCGTGCTGCCGACGAGTGGTCTTCCGCCGCCGGCGCCTTCTGCAGGGCAGGGCCCTTGTCTTTGTTATACGAGCCGGTTTGAGTAGCGGATGGAGAGTCATTGGCCATGGGTAACGAGAGTTGTAGGAGAAAGAGGGAAAAGGTCAATGTGAGTAAGTGAGAAATTGTGTGAATAAGTCAACGCGGGGAATCGCGGGAGGGACGGCAAGCATCGATCCGGCATGTTAGTAACATCTGGACAAGCTGTGAATAAGTTATGCCGCAGGAAAAAATGAAGCCTGATGATAGCGGCTCGAGGCTTGGATTCGCAAAAGAACAACATCGGGATAACATGTGAATAACTGATCTCTTGCAAGCAATCGCAACGAGCGGGTGTGAGATTTCCTGCGGCCTTTCAGGGCGCTACGGATGGGGTCGTTCCGCATACCCAAGGCTGAAGCCGTTGGGCTGGATTTCTTCCTCCTTGCAGGATGGGGCGTCGGTCGGAGCTCAGCTTGCCCCGATGATGGCGGGGATCTCGTCGAGTGAGGTGACGAAGTGGTCGGCCTCGGCGACGACACGTTGACGCTTGGCGTAGCGGCCGAAGCCGATGAAGGTGTCGACCTCGTTTTGGGCTTCAAGGTCGGAGACGCCATCGCCGACCATGACAACGCGGCTTGGCTTGAGTTCGGCCTTGAGTTGGGCGACGACCTCGGGTTTTCCGCCGTTGCGTGTCGGGGGCGCGGAGGTGTCGAATCCGGCGTAGGATCCGTCGGGGTTGAAGTGAAGGGAGACGGCCTCGACGCGTTTCACGCCGAGGTACTTGGCGAGGGGTTCGATGACCTGGGTAAATCCGCCTGAGACGATCACGATGTGCCATCCGGCGGCGCGCAGTTTCGCCAGGGTGGCCATGGCGGTGGGTTCGACGTGATCGATGTAGAGTTGGCTGACGTGCTCGCAGACGGCCTGGTCGGGTTGAATGATATCGAGTCGGCGTGCAAAGATTTCGTCGATGGCTACGTCGCCATTCATCGCGGCATTGGTCAGTGCCTCCGATTCGATAAAGGCTTCCGGGCCGCGCATGCGTGCCAGTTCATCGATGCCCTCGATGGCGGAGAGGGTGGAGTCGCAATCGAAGATGATGAGTTGCATGGGCAGGAGTTGTCACTGGGTGGGCCGGGGTCGGGCGGGCCGGGAGTGGGGTCACTTGTCGCCGTACACGGACGCGGGGTCGAAGGTGAGTTCGGTTTCGGTGAATTTGAGCGCGGTCGGGTTCTGGCCCTCCTGAAGCTGGACGGACCGGTAAAAACAGGTGCTGCGGCCGGTGTGGCAGGCACCGGCGCCGATCTGGTCGACATAGAGGATGAGGGCGTCCTGGTCGCAATCGGTGCGGATTTCGCGGATTTTCTGCACGTGGCCGGAGGTGGCGCCCTTGTGCCAGATTTCTTGGCGGCTCCGCGAGTAGTAGACGGCCTCGCCGAGCTCGAGGGTCATTTTGAGCGACTGTTCGTTCATGTAGGCGAGCATGAGCGGCTCCTTGCTGGCGGCATCCATGGCCATGGCCGGGATCAGGCCATCCGGGTCGAATTTGGGTGCGAACACGGGGTTTTCCTCGACGAGCTTCTTGTCATCACGGGATCCGAAGGTAATGGCAGCGTTTTCCATGCGGTGGGTGTATCATTTCCGCCGGTTCTGTCGAGTCCTAGGTCGGTTAAATCCGCGGTTTCAGCCATTAAGGCGAGGCACGGTCGCGGGGGAGGTGGCGGGTGACGGCGCCGGAGGCGGGTGTTTCCTGCGTTTTCGCGGGTATTTTGGGTCGGCGGGATGCGGGCGTTGGAGGGGGGCAAACCGCTGCCCATCCGCGTGAATGGGACGGGTGGATTGGCCGGGAGCGTGCAATGGCTGCCGCGGTGTGGCAAGGGGGGTTTTGTAAAGAGGTTGAAAAATCGGGGGAAAGGGATAGACAACAGGGCATAATGAGGTGATTCTCATGGGAGCAATCAAGCACCTTACAACCGCCCACTTTCACTTTATATCCATGAAGCAACAATCCCTCCTTAAAATCCTTGCCAGCAGCTTTTTGGTTGCGATGACGACAGTTTCCTGTGTGGGAGCGAAGACGGACTTCAACGAAGTGGGTAAGCAGATGGTCATCATGCTGCGCAACAGCCACTACGAGCGTTATGCGTTTGATGAAAAGCTGGGCACCAAGTTTTTTGATTCCTACATCAAGCAACTGGATGGCAATAAGCAGTATTTTCTCGCTTCGGACATTGCAGGGTTCCGTGAGAAGTATGGCAAGAACATGCATCAGCTCCTGCTTGATGGGGAGTCGATGGCCGCTGCCGTCGAGATTTACGGTGTGTATCGTGCCCGTGCCAATGCCCGGATCAAGTATGCCCGGGAGTTGCTCGCTCATGGGGCGGATTTCAACTTCGAGAGTCATCGCAGCATGATGATCAGCCGGAAGGATGCGGACTGGGCCGAGAACGATGATGCGGCGAAGCAGCTCTGGCGGGATCAGGTTGAGCAGGCGTTGCTGGGGGAGATGCTGCGGCGCGAGAGCATTCATGATCTGGCGGTGAAGCTGGGCAAGGACGATCCGTTGAAAAACAAGAAGGCGCCCGGCGAGATGATCTCGCTGAGGTTCAAGCGGATTTTGCAGGGGATTAACACGGCGACTGAAGAGGACATCGCGGACAACTTTTTCAGCGCGGTTGCCAAAAGCTACGACCCGCACACCGACTACTTCAGCATGTCTGAAATGGAGCGCTTCATGTCAGGAATGCAGAACTCGCTGGTGGGTATCGGTGCCTTGCTGCAAGCGGAAGATGACGGGGCGACCAAGATCACAGGCATTGTGGTCGGCGGACCCGCTGACAAGGGGGGCGACCTGAAGCTCAACGACCGGATTGTGGGGGTGGATCCATCCAACGCGGGCACGGAAGAGGCGATGGTCGACATCATGTTTGAAAAGCTGGATCGCGTCGTTGACATGATCCGGGGCAGGGAAGGTGTCGAAGTCCGCTTGAAAGTCGAGCCTGCGGGCGGGGCGCCCGGGGAGATCAAATTCATCGTGATCAAGCGTGGCAAGGTGGAGCTCAAGGACGAGTTGGCCAAGGCGGAGGTGATCGACATGCTTCGTCCGGACGGGAGCAAGCGTCGCCTTGGGTTCATTGCACTGCCTGCATTCTATGCGGATTTCAAGAATTGGAAAACCCGTTGTTCGATTGACATCGAGAAGTTGATTGTGCGTCTTAACGAGGAAAAAGTCGAGGGCATCATCATGGATCTCCGCGGCAATGGCGGAGGGTCCCTTGAGGAGGTCCGGCGCATGACAGGATTCTTTACCGGAGGCGGGCCGGTGGTGCAGGTGAAAAACCATTTGGGCCGGGTTGAGGTCAAGGATTCGTCCCATCACAACCCGATTTACAATGGGCCGATGGTGGTGTTGATCGACAAGACGAGTGCTTCGGCCAGCGAGATTCTGGCGGGTGCATTGCAGGATTACAACCGTGCCGTGGTTGTCGGCGATACATCGACCTTTGGAAAGGGCACGGTGCAGCAGCCGATGGAGATCCGCAAGATGATGCCCTTCATGACCGACGCGCGGCGTGCGGGTGTGCTCAAGCCCACCATCCAGAAGTTTTATCGTGTTGCCGGCAGTACGACCCAACTGAAGGGGGTGGAGTCCGACATCGTTCTTCCGTCATTGCTTGATGCCTTTGAGGTGGGCGAGAAATATCTCGATCACGCGCTGGAGCACGACAACATCCGCCGTGCCCCCGGTTTCCGCGAGTTGAACCGAGGCAACCTTTTTCTTCCGGTTCTCAAGGAGAAGAGTCTGGCACGGATCGGCCGCTCTCAAGACTTCACTTATGTTGCCGAGGATGCCAAGCGCATGATTGAGCGCCGCGAGAAGAACCTGATTTCACTCAATAAGGATGAGCGCAAAAGGGAGCTTGCTGAAGCGGAGGTGCGCAGGAATACCCGCAACGAGGAGCGCCGCAAACGATTCGCTGATCTTGTTGAACAGGATTCGAAAAACTTCCGGTTCTTCCGTTTGAACCTTGCCGACCTCAAGCTTCCCAATCTTGTTGAGATCGATCGTGACAAGGACAAGGAGAGTTACATGCGGCAGGCCAAGGATGGAGTTGCCGACCTTGATGACACTCCGGACTGGCCGAGTTCGCTGGATCCCGTGAAACGTGAGGGGATCAGTATTCTTGCCGATCTGGTTGAAGCCACCGAGCGGGCCCGCATGGCGGGCGCGTTGCAGAACAATAAGGGGTAGTTCCCGCTGATCCCCGCAAATATGAGCATTGCTGAGGGCATTCCGGGGAGGTTGTTGGAGATCAGGCAGCGTATGGCGCGCGCCGCCGCGCGGTCGGGTCGTGCTGAGGATGCCTGTGAGTTGCTGGTTGTTTCCAAGACCTGGCCGGTCGAAAAGATCGCCGAGGTGGTTGCCGCCGGGCATTGCGCTTTTGGTGAAAACAAGGTGCAGGAAGCGGAGATGAAAGTGCCCGTGTTGGCGTCGACGGTGTCGCCGACGCTTCACTGGCATCTGATCGGGCATCTCCAGCGCAACAAGGTGCGCAAGGCGCTTCCCTTGTTTGACACGTTGCACAGCATTGATTCCCTCAAGCTGGCTCGGTACACCTCGAAGATCGCGGGTGAGTTGGGGAAAGTGCCTGACGTCTACCTGCAGGTCGACCTTGCCGGGGAGGAGAGTAAAAACGGCTACGCGCCGGACGTGTTGCTGCATGATCTTGAGGACCTGGTGGCGCTTGAAAACCTCTCGATTGTCGGGTTGATGTGTATTCCGCCCGCTGCGGCCACGCCTGAAGAGGGGCGGCCCTGGTTTGCCAAGCTGCGCGAGTTGCGTGATCAGCTTGAGGCCCGTGCGGGGGTGTCATTCCCCGGGCTTAGCATGGGGATGAGTGGCGACTTCGAGGTGGCGATTGAGGAGGGTTCCACCATTGTCCGCGTGGGTTCGGCGATTTTCGGGCGGAGGGATTACCCCGGATAGATGAATTTGAATTATTAGTTTATAACCGGATGCCAGCCATTATACTGACTCAGAGTGTTGTTATCGGCGACCAGCTTGCGCTGGCCTGGGGTGACGGGGAGGAAACCTTTATCGGGCTGAGAGAGCTGAGGCAATCGTGTCCGTGTGCTGTGTGCCAGGGTGAGCCTGATGCGATGGGTTTTGTGGTGAAGCCGACGGTGACCTACACCGACCGCAGTTTCCAGGCGCTCCGGATGCAACAGGTGGGTGGCTACGCGCTTCAGATCACATGGGCGGACGGTCACAGCTCCGGGATTTATACCTTTGAATTGCTGCGTCGGCTCGGCGCGTGACGAGGGGCAGATTTTGTGACTAAGAACAGGATGAACCAAACGTATATGATCAGAATGAAAACCACACTAGTTTTGGCATGGGCCGTAGGTTCCGTCTCGCTGACGGCGGAAGAACTTCCCGAAACCGTGATTTCGGCGAACCGGACCCAGGAACTGATGAAAAACACGCCTTATAGTGTGGCTGTGATCGGAGAGGATGAACTGTTGGGCGGGGCGATCCGCACCTTGCCGGAAGCCTTGAAAAACACGCCGGGCGTGATGATCCAAAAGACCGCCCACGGTCACGGCTCACCTTATATCCGCGGGTTTACGGGACGGCAGAACCTTTTGTTGGTTGACGGAATCCGGATCAACAACTCGACTTTCCGCAGCGGGCCGGTGCAGTACTGGAACACGGTGGACAGTCAGGTGATTGACCGTCTGGAGCTGGTCAAGGGGCAGGGGTCGGTCCTTTACGGATCGGATGCCATCGGCGGCACCCTGAACACGCTGACCCGGTCGTCCGGTTTCCGCGACCGGAGCGATGGCTGGTTTTCTGACAACATGATGAGTTACCGGTTTGATACAAACAGTCGCAGCCACGTGGGACGGCTGGAAAGTGCCTTTGGACAAGGTGGCCAATGGGGGGTTTTACTGGGTATCACCTCCAAGGATTTTGGCGATATCAAGGACTCTGCCGTGGGGCGGATGAAGAACACGGGCTATGACGAACTCGATATGGATTTCCGTTTTGACTACGCTGTCTCGGCGGACACCACCCTGACGCTGGCACACCACCGGGTCGATCAGGACGACGTCTGGCGCTGGCACTCGACGCGTTTCAACCCGGGCTGGAGTCACGAGGGGCACACGACGACGCCGGGCCAATACAACGCCCGCATTCTCGACCAGGAACGGTCCTTGAGTTATTTCAAGCTGGCTGGCGGCGAGGGCGAGGGGTGGTTGAAGCAATGGTCGCTTACCTTGTCTTACCAGAAGTCCCAGGATTCGCAGTTTCAGGACCGAAAGCCCACGGATATCCGGACGCAGAATATTGATGTGGAAACGTGGGGCGGCGGCTTGCAGATCGAGTCGGAGCTTGGGGGTGGTTCTTTGCTGTATGGCATCGACTACTACCATGACGCGGTCGATTCCGCAGGCACGCGGACGGGGAAGGACCCCCGCAGCCAGCGGCCGGTCGCGGATGACTCGACCTATGATCTGTTGGGTGTCTATGCGCAGTATCGCTGGACTCCTGTGGCGGCGCTGCCCAGGTTGGAAACCACGCTGGGGGTTCGTTACACCTACGCGGATGCGCACATTGGCAAGAACTATGACTCTGCGCTGGATACGGACCTATCGACAGACAAGCAATGGCGTAACTGGGTGGTCAGTGGTCGGGCTCTCTATGACCTCAACGATTGCTGGAATCTTTACGCGGGCGTTTCCCAAGGCTTTCGTGCGCCGAACTTGAATGACCTGAGTGGCAATCTGACCACACGATCCGGGCTTGCCTCGCTGGGGTCGCTTGATTTGGACCCCGAAAAATTCCTGTCGTATGAGATCGGGGCGCGTTACGAGGCGGGTCGTGCCAGCCTTGCGGTTTCGGCCTATCTCACCGATATCGAGAGGGTGATCATCGGCGTCCCGGTCACGGCTGGCAGTGACACGCTGGTGACGACCAATGGACAGGACGGCCGAATTTATGGTGTCGAAGCCGAGGCGATCTGGGATGTGACGGACCGCTGGCAATTATCAGGGTTTGCTTCTTGGCAAGAGGGTGACACGCGATCTGATGCATTCAGTGGAGGGCCGGCCGGCGAGGATTATATTTCCCGGCTGGCACCGCTGATGGGCTCGGTTGCGCTGCGCTGGACACATCCGGATGATCGCTTCTGGATTGAAGGGCGCGTGACGGCAGCCGCGCAGGCGGACAAGCTTTCCGCTCGCGACCAGGGCGATAGCCAACGCATCCCGACGGGTGGCACGCCATCGTACATGATCGCCTCGCTCTATGCGGGTTGGCAGGCGACCGAGGACTTGCTTCTCACACTGGGTCTAGAAAACCTGACCGATGAAGATTATCGGGTGCATGGGTCAGGGCAGAATGAAGCGGGGATTAACGCCATTTTCGGAGCAAAGCTGACGTTCTAGGCATACAGGGTAACGCCCTCCTTTGGGTGCTTTATCGGCGTCCCTTTTTTCTCTTGGATAAGTCCGGGCGTTGCATCGGCTTTTGCTTGAGCAGTGCGTCGGTCGGGAGCTTGACGGGGTTATCTTTCTCCGGCCGATCGAGGTTGGTGTTGAGCATGGCCTCGGTGACGGCTTTGGATGGGACGCCGTCCTTGGGCACCTCGCCGCGGGCGAGCCAGACGATCGAGTTGAGTACGAGTTTGCGGAAGTCGTCGATTGCCCAGTTCCGGTGGTAGTGACCACCGACGAAGCCGATGCCCCGTCCCCGGGATGTTTGTTGCGGGTCGCGGCACCACATCAGCGCTTGTTCGGTGCCGAAGCAGTCGTCGCCGTGTTGGTTCCAAAGGTTGATGTAGTGGATGATTTTTTCCGGAGTGGGTATGGCGGTGGCGAGTGGGTGGCAGCCATCGCATTCGTCCTCGGTCGGGAAGCGCATGTTCCAGTAGAACTCGTCGTAGGCGATGATGGGTTGGGTCAGCCCGTGGGCGACCGGGTGGCCTTTGCGGGCCGTCATCTCGGCGATCCAGTGGGGGTTGACGGACCAACCGGTTTCCATGTAGCCGCCGATCCAGTGTTTGAAGTATTTTTCGCCGACCTCTTTGCTCGGGTGGACGCCGTAGTGCATAAACATGATGCCCATGCCGGATTTGACTTTTTGATCCAGAAATTCGACTTTGTCCCCGAGTTTGCCGCCGGCGTCGGCGTAGATGATGCAGGCGTCGACGTTGTCGAAGATGGATTCATCCTTGGGCCATCCATACCAATGGACCTTGGCCTCGACTTCGAGCCCGCTCTCGTTCAGGGCGTCGGCGAGCAGCATGCTGCCGGCGCGGAATTCGTGTTCGCCATTGCCATGGCTCGGCGTGCCTGCGAGAAAGAGGATCTTTTTCTTGGCAAAGACAGGTGAGGCGAAGATGAGGAGTAGTGCGGTGAGTCGGACGAGGAATTGCATGGTGACTGGATGGTGACTGGATTTAATGGCGATTGGACTATGGTTACGCTGGAATGGGCGACACTATTTCAAGTTTATCCAAAGCACAAGAGGCAGGAATGTAAGTGTGATTGCCTAGTGATCGCCGTGGTGGTCGGTGCTAGAGATTCGCGGCGGCGGCCTGATCGAGGTAGAAGGCTGCATTCGGGTGTTCTTGCAAGTAGGAGGCCGACACGATGTCATTGACGGGGCCTTGCACAGCCTTTTTCACGATCGGGGCCTTGCCGGCACCCCATGCCATGAGCACGATACGGCGGGCGGCGAGGATGGTGCCGCAGCCCATGGTGATGGCGGCGGTGGGCACGTGTTCGATGCCCCCGAACGATGGCGCTGCGTCTTCGCGGGTGATTTCATTGAGTGGGATAGCGCGTGTGAGCGAGTCTTTGGGCGAGCCGGGTTCGTTGAACCCGATGTGACCTGTGCGTCCGATACCGAGGATCTGCAGGTCGATGCCCCCGGCGGAGGTGATGGCATGTTCGTATTGCTCGCAATGTGCGGGGATGTCGGCTTCGGCGACCATTCCGGAGGGGAGGTGGACATTTTCGGGGTTGATGTCGATGTGGTTGAAAAGGTGGTCGTGCATGAAGAACCAGTAGCTTTCCTTGTGCCCGGGCGGGAGGTCGACGTATTCGTCGAGGTTGAACGTGAGCACGTTGGCGAAGGAAAGTCCCTCTTCCCGGTGCAGGCGGATGAGCTCATTGTAGTAGAGGATCGGGCTGGCACCCGTGGCCAGGCCGAGCACGGTGGGTCTGCCGGCTTCGTCGTTGGCGCGGATGAGGGCGGCCGTTTCCGACGCGAGTTGGGTGGCTGCGGTCTGGGCATCGGCGAAAATCTTGACGGGAATCTTGTTCATGACGTGTGGCTTTAGGTGATAAACGCGCAATGATCAATGCTCATCAAAGAAAAAGGCGGCAGGAATTGTTCCGGCCGCCTTTCTTGGGAAGTTTGTCTGTTAGGGGAGGTTGGGGAGCTCGATGAAGCCCTCCAGTTTGCGGATGCGGGTGGGGTGGCGCATTTTGCGCAGTGCTTTGGCTTCGATTTGGCGGATGCGTTCGCGGGTGACCTGGAACTGGCGTCCGACTTCTTCAAGGGTGCGGGAGTAGCCATCCTTGAGGCCGAAGCGTTGTTCGAGCACTTCGCGTTCGCGTTCGGTGAGGGTGTCGAGGACATCGCCGATCTTTTCCTTGAGCATGGCGAAGCCGGCTTCCTCCATCGGGTTTTCAGCGGCCTTGTCCTCGATGAAGTCACCAAAGGACGTGTCGTCCGAGTCGCCGACGGGGGCCTGGAGCGAGATCGGTTGTTGGGCCATCTTCAGCACCGCGCGGACACGTTCGACCGGGAGGTGGATCTCCTCGGCGATTTCGTCCGGGCTGGGTTCGCGACCGTATTCCTGCACGAGTTGTTTTTGCACGCGCATCAGTTTGTTGATGGTCTCGATCATGTGGACCGGGATCCGGATGGTCCGTGCCTGGTCGGCAATCGATCGGGTGATGGCTTGGCGGATCCACCAGGTGGCATAGGTGGAGAACTTGTAGCCGCGGCGGTATTCAAATTTTTCCACGGCCTTCATGAGTCCCATGTTCCCTTCCTGGATCAGGTCGAGGAACGAGAGTCCGCGGTTGGTGTATTTTTTGGCGATTGAGATGACGAGGCGCAGGTTGGCTTCGACCATTTCGGTTTTTGCCTGATAGGCTTCGCGTGTGCGTTCGCGCAGTTTTTTGCGGGTCTCGGCGAAATCCTCGACTTTGTTCCATGCGAGTTGTTGGATTTCGCGCACTTTGGTTTCGAATTCGTTGTCGCCGGGTTTGGTCCTGAGTTTGCGTTCGTATTTCCAGAGTTTTTTCTGGTTGTCCTCGACGCCGACGTTGAAGTCCTCAACGACTTTTTGTTTGTAGTAGAACCGGTTGTAGAGGCGGGCGATGGAGACAATGTTCTTGTCAAAACTTTCGATGAGTTTCTTTTTGCCACGCGGGTTTTTTGCCTGGAGTTTGCGGAAGATCTGGTCGTTTTCCTCGTGCAGGTTGCGGACTTGTTCGCAGAGTTTCGGCAGGGCGCGCATGTAGCGTTCGCGGCTTTCGATTTTTTTATCCTGGATGACGCGGTCGAAGCGTTCCTTGCCGCGGCCGAGACGATCGGCGAGGTCGAGGTAGGAGGTGGCGATGAAGCCGAACTTGTGCAGCTCGGTGTTGGCGGCGATTTCGGCGTCTTCGATGCGTTTGGAGATTTCCACCTCCTGTTCGCGGGTGAGCAGGGGGACCTGGCCCATCTGCTTGAGATACATTCTTACCGGATCGTCGAGGATGTCGAGTTTCTGGTCGGTCTTGGTGGCATTGACGTCGTCGGAGTCCTTCTTGCGGTCGCGGTAGGAATCGACTTCGGAGGCGTCGATGACATCGAACTCCATTTTGCGGAGGCGGTCGAGGATGGCCTCGACGTCGGCGGGATCGACCAGATCGTTGGGCAGGATGTCGTTGACATCGTCATAGGTGAGGTATTCTTGCTCCTTGGCGAGCTTGATGAGTTCGCGGATCTTTTCCTGGATTTCAGGGGTGTCGATACGGCTTTTGGCGGCTGCTTTTTTGGCGGTGGCTTTTTTGGCGGCCGGCTTGTTGACAGGTGCTTTCTCCGTAGTTGACTTTTTCGCAGGTTTTTTCGCAGCGGCCACTTTCTTCGCAGGAGCCTTTTTGGCGGCCGCTTTTTTCACCGGTGCTT
>JBFERY010000028.1:0-30540 GCA_041548785.1 Oceaniferula sp. | reverse complement strand
GTGGTCATTTTTTTGCTCCATATTCGTCTTCCCCCTATATCACCCACCGACGGCTGGAGTCAATGGCCCATGCGGCCCGCGGGCCACAGGGCGATCAAGTTAGGGGAAAATCCATACAGCCATGCTGTAGCCTACCACTGATTACGCTGATTTCAGACTGATTACATATCCTGAGCATCCATCCATCAATTATTCGAGCCGCGACAGCGGCCAAAATCAGTTCGAAACCAGTGGAATCAGTGGTTAGAAATTGATTCCCCCTAGCTCTTTACTGAGCTGTTACAGCCCCATGTCATCTTGATCGCCCTGGCACTGCCCCCCTTTTTCTTCCTTCCCCCGCGCCTGCGGAGCTGCTAAGGTTAACTGCTTTGATGCGGTTAAACTACAAGCTGTCAGCGGCTCTGATCATCGTTTCGGCGGTGCCCATTATCACCATTGCGCTTGTCATCCAGAAGCGCGGCTTCAGCCACCTGCTCGCAGAACGCGGCATGCTCTACCACGCCGAGGCCGACGCGCTGGCCAGGAGCGTCGCCCTGACCGTCGACCGCGAAGTCGATAAGTTGCGGTCATTTTGTGACATCTCCGTCATTGCCAAGCAACAACTCACGCTTGCCAACAACAGCGCACAACAACTGACCCCAACAGAACGCACCGCCTGGAAACAACGTATCGAGGCCGAATGGCCCGGAATGAGCGACACGGACGAACCTCTCAATACGATTCTCAACAGCCCGCTCGCCCGGCAGTTGAAGTCGTACCAAACAAGCAACCCGCTGGCCAACGAGATCTTCGTCACCGACCGCTTTGGGCGTGTGATAGCAGCCACCAGAAAAACGACGGATTACATGCAGAACGACGAAACATGGTGGCAAAAGGGAGCCGTGCTAAAACCCGGCGAAACCTGGTTTGACCAACTTCATTACGACCAAAGCGCGGAGGTGTATTCACTTGATATGGTGCGGCCCATGTTTGCCGCCAACGGCGAATTCCAGGGTATCCTCAAGGCGGTGTACAGCGTGGCGCCGCTGTTTTCCTCCATCCCCCCACCACCCGATGAACGGTCGGATCAAATCGACATCGTCCAGGCCGACGGCGCCGTTCTCGCCCGCATCAACCAACCCGGCTACACCCCGTTAAGTGTCACCATGCCGTCGTCAGCGATGACCAAGGCAAGGGATGAAACCGCGCGCCGATGGTTCCTCAACCCGCTCGACGACACCCAACAGGAACGCATGATCGGAGTCGCCCGCGTCACCTTCACCCAGTCCCACGTGCAAGCCAGTGATTTGACACGGGAGATTTTCATCCTCATCTCCATCCCCGCAGACAGCATCACCGTCCCCATTCGAAAGGAATTGAAGCAATTCCTGATTGGTTCAACCCTGATACTCGCCCTCTGCCTTGGCGGTGCCGTATTATACGTCAGGGTCCGCATCACCCGACCCCTCGAACTACTCAGGGACGGCACCCGGACGATTTCCATGAGCGCCAGACTCAGGAACGATCGCGGGCCGGGCATCGACCACATCCAAGCCCGCCAGATCGTCGCCGAACTGCAGAAGATTCACACCAATGATGAGATCGAGGAGCTTGCCTCAAGCTTCACCACCATGAGCTCAAGGGTGCTGCGCTACCACCGCCATCTGGAGAGCGAGGTGGCCGAAAAAACAGCACTCATCCACGAGGATCTTGAATTGGCCAAGGAATTCCAGGAAGCCATGCTCCCCGATCATTACCCGACCGTCCCCTTCAGCGGACTGGGTCAAAATATGACCGGTGACCAGCTCAGCCTCCATTTCTGGCATCTCTATCAACCGGCCGCCTCGCTCGGTGGCGATTTTTTCGACATGTTCCAGATATCGGAACATCGGGCCGGACTATTTGTCGCCGATGTCATGGGCCACGGCTCCAGATCCGCCTTGGTCACCGCGATCCTACGCGCCCTGCTGCCGGGATCCGTCAAGGCCGCCGCCGATCCCGGTGAGTTCATGGCTGAACTGAACAACCACTTCGTCGACATCATTCAACGCAGCGGCCAGACCATTTTTGTCACCGCCTTTTTCATCGTCCTCAACACCCGGGACAAAACCGCCACCTACGTCACCGCCGGGCATCCGTCGCCCGTCCACGCCAACCGCCGCACCGGCGCAGCGCAACTGCTGATGGAGACCATCCGGAACCAACCCGCACTCGGACTGATCAAGGACACTCGCTACACCAACCACTCCCGGGCCCTCGCCGCGGATGACATATTCCTCATCTTCACCGACGGGCTGATCGAGGCGGAAAACACTGCCGGCGAAATGTTCGGTGAAAAACAACTTCTGGAATCAGTCCGCAAATACATGCACCTCCCTATCGACGAACTGTCCTATGAAATCGCCTCGGAACTGAACCGTTTCATCGACAGCAAACCCATGGAGGACGACCTGTGCCTGGTGACCGTGGAAGCCGCCCTCAGCGACTCAGGGGAGCCCCGCACCAGCCGCATTAAGCCCGCATTAAGCCCGCATTAAAATGCCGGCAACTCCGGCGCGTCGTTTGCCACCACGGCCAAGCCCTCAATTTCAACCAACCAGCCAGGGCGGCAGACAGGGGCCGTGACACATTCGATCGGGGTATGGGGGAAGCGCCGTTCGAGCGCTTCCATCATCGGCCCCTGGTCATTGGGGTCGCGCAGATAAACCAGCAAGACCTGCATGTCGTCCATCGTGGCGCCGGCTTCGTTGAGAAGGGCCTCAATGTTCATGAGCGTCCGCTCAAGCTGCTGTAAAACATCACCCGGAAAAAGGATTTCGCCTTGGGAGTCGATGCTGGCGGTCCCGGAGATAAAGATATGGCTGCGGTCCTTGTAGGCGATGGAGGTGCCGCGCTCGAAAGCGACACCGTAGATGTGCGTGGGGCTGAGATAGTCCTGCGCGTGCAAATGGGTAATCTGCTCGGGCCGCACGCCGGAAATCGCATAGGCATCCATCATCATCCTCGCAGAGACCTCGTGCGAGCCCCCTTCGATGCCGGTGCTGGCAATATAATGGGTATTTGCCGTCAGTCCCTGCTGCGCAAAAACCTCGTTGCGCGCAGTCACCAAACCGGCGTAGTTGGCATCGACATTCTGAGCAAAAAACCAGGTGCGCACAACGTTGTCGGCAAGCGTCAGGCCATGGGCACCAAGCACCTTGCCATACTGGTCAAAGATCCCGAGTGTTTGCAAGTAGGCACCGACAACACCGGGTGAGCTCACGCCGGTGGTCCAGTGATGGGTCAGCTCACCACGGTCAAGGCTCAGGGTTTGCCCCTGCTTCGTTTTTTGAAGGCTCTCCGAAGGATCGTAAACATGCTGCGCCCAGAGCGTCACCTTCGACGGCGCCACAGGCGGCTGGCATACCCAGGAAACAGCACAGTCGTTGGGCTGGCCGTCGGGATTGGAAAAAGACCGGCTTTTCAGTAAATCGACCTGATTGAGCAGGTCACTACAGAGGAACCTGCGCCAGACCGAAGTATTCATGGTCAGGCCGGCCTCTGCCACCGCCCGTTCGTACGCGCGACGCACCCAGTCAAGCTGGGTCTCGAACGTGGCATAGCTCTTCGGACGGATGATCCACTGGATCTCCTCCACTCCATCGGCACCCTGGAAACGCGAGCACTGCACCACAACGGGCAGATCTCCCAGCGGATTTCCCTCCGGGGAGTCAGGATCCGCGACTGATTCGGGATTGTCGGTTTCTTCGAACACGGGTCGTGATAAAGGTGATGGTTTGTAAACGCACTGAGAAAGCCGCGCCTTACATCATTCCACGGTAAAAGTTTCAAATAAAAAGCAGATGTTTTCGCGCAATCGCAGCCCGCCACTCTGTGAAAGAACAAATCCATCAGGCTCGTAATACCCCCCCCAGCGTCTCAGCACCTCCTTGTCATTTCAACCAACCAGCCACTCAAATCCAGTCATCCCATCCACCAACCCATGATTCCACGCCTTTTGTCACGTACCCTCTCCCTGCTCTGCCTGGTCGCAGCCACAACCACCACCGCCTTCGCCAAAGTCCCTGCCGAACTCACCTCGACCCGCTTTAGCACCAAGGATACCACCCCCTCGCCCGCTTGCCTCTGCGCCGCCCCCAATGGCGACGTCTTCGTCGGCGTCGACCTCAACGGGTCGCTCGGAAAAGGAGCCAGCAAAGGCCGCATTATACGACTCGTCGACACCAACAACGACGGCACGGCAGACCAATCGTCCGTCTTCGCCGAAATCGACAACCCGCGGGGCCTGATCGCCGTGGACAACAAACTCTATGTCCTGCATACCGTTGTGCCCAAAAACACCGGTGTCATCAGCGGCATGCACCTCAGCCTCCTCACCGACGCCAACCACGATGGCAAGGCTGACGGCCCGGCAAAACCCCTCGTCAAAAATATCTCCACCCTGCTGCATAACCAAAAACGCGGCGCCGACCACACCACCAACGGTATCCGCATGGGGATCGACGGCTGGATCTATATCGCCGTGGGCGACTTCGGTTTCGTCAACGCAGAGGGCACCGACGGCACCCGCCTGACCCAACTCGGCGGCGGTATCCTCCGCGTCCGCCCCGATGGCTCGGAAATGGAGGTCTATACCCACGGCCTCCGCAATATCTACGACGTCGCCATCGACCCGTTCATGAACATCTTTACCCGTGGCAATACCAACGACGGCGGCGGCTGGAACATCCGCTTCATCCACCAAATCCAGTCCGCCGAATACGGCTACCCGATCCTGTTCAAGAATTTCACCCGTGAAATCATCCCGGCCCTCGCCGATGTCGGCGGCGGCTCGGGTACCGGCGCCATGTTCCTTCAGGAACCAGGCTGGCCCGAACCCTATAACAACGTCCCGCTGATGGGCGACTGGGGCCGCAGCCAGCTCTTTATCCACCGCCTCACCCCGGACGGGCCGTCCTTCACCCAGACCCAGGAAAACTTCATCAGCATCTCCCAATTCACCGATATCGATGTCGACGGCTCAGGCCGCATGTACCTCGCCGCCTGGGACGGTGCGGGATACCGGGGAAATCCCGGCAAGGGCTACGTCGAACGCGTCGTGCCCCAAAATTGGAAATACCTCCCATTCCCCAATCTCAAAGACACCGCGGATGATGCCCTGGTCAATGGCCTCACCTCAAAAAGCGCCACCACACGCCTCCACACCCAACAGGAAATCCTCACCCGCTCACCCCATCTCGGCCCCAGCATCCTCGCCGTGGCCGCCAATGCCGGCCACTCCAAGGAGTCCCGCGTCGCCGCCATCTTTACCTATGCCCAACTACTGCGCAGTCAATCCATCGACGGCCTCGTCAACCTTTCCAAGGATAAAACCATCCGCGAGTTCGCCCTGCGCGCCCTCGCCGACCGCAAACCGATCTGCCCCCGCGTCCCGACAGAACCATTCCTCGCCGGACTCCGTGACAGCGACCCGCGTGTCCAGGTTGCCGCCGCCGTCGGACTGGGCCGCATCGGCAATATCAAGACCGCCAAAAACCTGCTCGCCATCGCCATCCCCGCGGACCCCATGAAGGCATCAACCCAGAAGGGCCACCAAGGCGGACCCCACGCCACCCCGCACGCAGCCGTCGTCGTCCCCCACGTCGCCGTGCAGTCGCTGGTGAAACTCAACGCCACCGCCGAATGCCTCGCCGCAATCGACAGTCCCAGCCAGGACGGGGCCCTCTGGGCACTGCGCCTGATGCACAATGCCGAGGCCGTCAACGGCCTCATCTCCAAGCTCCAGCAGACCGGAAACCCGTCACTGAAAATAAAACTCTGCACCGCACTGGCCCGCCTCTATCAAAAGGAAGCCGACTACGATGGCTCGTGGTGGTGGGGAACCCGGCCCGACACCCGCGGCCCCTACTACAAGCCGGTCAAGTGGGCCGAATCCGACAAAATCGAAAAATCGTTCCGCTCCGAGTGGGCCAAAGCCGATGCGACCGCCAAGGAGCTGCTGGCAGACATCGCCACCCGGCACCGCATGAACCTCAAGGGCATCGGCCAACCCGCACCAACCCGGGAAAATAAAAAATCCAAAAATCACGGGCAAATCGCAAAAACCGCCATCGAGGACGTCATCCTCTCACTCGGAAAAATCAAAGCAAACCCGAAGGCCGGGAAAAACGTCCTCGCCAAGCTCGCCTGCGTCGCCTGCCACAACATCAAACCCACCGACCCGATCAAGGGCCCCGATTTCAAGAATATCGGCACCCGCTTGTCCAGGGAGCAAATCGCCGAAGCCATTCTCAAACCCGCCGCCACCATCTCCGACTCCTGGGTCACAATCACCATGCACAACGGCGCCACCCACCGGGGCACCCTTGTTTCCAAGGATACGCAGAAAGTCACCCTCCACAACATCGCCGGCATGGCAACCACCCTGAAAACACCCGAGGTCAAGGACATCAGCAAACAAACATCCACACTCATGGGACCCGGTCTCGCCAACGAACTGTCACTCAAACAATTTGCCAACCTCGTCGAATACCTCCACTCACTCAAATAGGGTAAAATTATATACTTGCATTGGTAACAGCCCCAGTATATCAAGCACACAGGTTTTCGCCTGAAAGGGCGCCAACCATCATTGCCAACAATGGCAGTAATCTATTGATTTGTTTGTGCGTAGGCCGATCTTTAGTCTCAGTTGAACTATGCATCTATCAGAAAAGCAAATGAACATATATGTAGGAAACCTGTCTTATGGTCTCACCGATAACGATCTCCAGCAACTTTTTGCTGAATATGGCCCCGTAGCAAGTGCCAAAATCATCCAAGACAGAGACACTGGTCGCTCCAAAGGCTTCGGTTTTGTCGAAATGCCCAATGACGACGACGGCGGAAAAGCCATCGAAGGCCTCAACGGACACTCCATCGACGGAAGAAACCTTACCGTCAACGAAGCACGCCCCCGTGAAGAACGCCCACCTAGGCGTGACAACAACAAGTGGTAATCTCTGCAACGCAGATAACATACTTTAAGTAAGGTCACCTCCCGCTACCGGCATTATGCCCATGCGGAGGTGGCTTTTTTTTATCCCCCCCATTCCCTGCCCCTCCCTCTGGCTCCCGAAGCCAGCAAAGGATTCAGGGCCACCAGGGCGACCATGATCCGGATCTTGACAGCTGCCCCCTGGAACTCCAGACTTTCCCCATGCAGCCGACCCAGTTTATGGATGCCGTCAAAGCGGTCATCACACGTGACCCCAAATACGACGTCGGCGCCTACTATTTCCTCAAGGACGCTCTGGACTTCACCGTCAAACGCGTCATGGAAAACAACGATGGCGAACACCGCCACGTTGCCGCCAGCGAGCTGCTCATCGGCTTTCGCGATCTGGCGCTGCAGGAATTCGGCCCCATGGCCAGCACCATGATGGACGAGTGGCGCCTGCACTCATGCACCGATATCGGCACCATGGTCTTCCAGCTGATCGAGGAGGGCGTTTTTGGCAAACAGGACTCGGATACCATGGAGGATTTTGCCGAGCTCTTCCCGCTGAAGGAAACCCTGGACGCTCCGTTTCTACCCAAAAACCCGGTGCGCAACGCCAGCACCAAGGCGCCGTCACCCGGGATCTCCTCCTGATCTGCCCCACCTCGTCGCCCAAGGGTTGGAACAACACCGGCCCGAAGTCCGCCGGCACCCCAGCCCCATTATGAAATTCGGAATCATCGGCACCGGCATGATCGCCAACTTCCATGCCAAGGCGATCAACGCGATGGAAGATGCGACCCTCCATTCCGTCTACAACCACCATCCCCGGAAAGCCGAGGTGTTCGCCGCGGCCAATGACTGCACCAGCTTTGCCACCCTCGAAGCATTCCTCGCCGACCCGGAACTCGACATCGTCACCGTCGCCACCCCGTCAGGCACGCACATGCAACTCACCCTCGCCGCCCTCAACGCCGGCAAACACACCCTTTGCGAAAAACCCCTGGAAATATCCCCTGAACGCATCGACCGCCTCATCGACGCCGCCAAGAAAAACAACGTCACCCTCGCCGCCATCCTCAACCGCCGCTTCAACGATCCCGTCACCCAACTCAAACAGGCCGTCGACCAGGGCAGGTTCGGCCGCATCACCCTCTGCCAGGCATCCGTCCATTGGTTCCGCAGCCAGGAATACTACGATGCCGCGCCATGGCGCGGCACCTGGGCCCTCGACGGCGGTGGCGCACTGATGAATCAGGCCATCCACACCATCGACCAACTCATCTACACCGTCGGGCCGGTCAAACGGGTCTCGGCCACCATGGCCTGCCTCGCCCACCAGGGAATCGAGGTCGAGGACACCGCCGTCGCCCTGCTCGAATTTGAAAATGGAGCGCGCGGCACCATCCAAGCCTCGACCGCCTGCTGGTCATCCACGGGACACCCGGCTGAAATCCACATCTGCGGCGATCGAGGCAGCGCCGTCCTCAGCGACGAATCCTTCCGCGTCTGGGACTTCCAACAACCCGCCGCCGGAGACGCATCCATCGCGAAAAACCTGATGGCCACCGGCACAACAACCGGGCTCGGCGCGAATGACCCGAACGCCATCGATTTCACCGGCCACCAAAAAAACTTCGAGCACGTTTTACAAGCCATCAAAACCGGCAGCAGCCCATCCACCGACGGCCACGAAGCGCGCAAAGCCGTCGCCCTGATCTGCGCCATCTACCAAAGCACCCGAAGCGACGGCCAGTGGATCGCACTCTGATCCAGCCCTCCGCTCCGATGGGCATAGTTTGATGGCCGCCGTTTTCCGCCCATAGTCGAATGCCCAGCCCCTAACGACTTTCCACATGGATCCCATTGATCCCCATGGAAAAAACCCTCTTGGCACCCTTGGTTGCGGCGAGGGTCTTGATCGTGTAAAAATCCCCCCCCCGTGGGTTGGTGATTTCCAACGGAATCCTGATCACCCCGGGGCCGCTAGGACTGACGTTGAATTTCATCGGCTGGCCACGCCTCGGGCCTGCCACCTCAATGTCGAAGTCACAGTGCGACTGAACCATGTAAAAAATAACAATCACCGACCCCTTGTGTTTTTGCGGGATACTCAAAACCGTCTCCCAACCTTCGCCCCGCTTCGCCTTGTGTGCCTTGTTCGAGTCGGTCACCGCCTGCGGGATGACCTCCTCCCCGGCCGCCGTGTAGCTGACCGGGTTTTTCGCCATGTTGAATTCCTTGAAAGCCCCACTCACGAGGATGCTCTGAATATAACGCGCTCCGTCTTTCTGTTTCCTCTTCGACGAGGCCGGGGCATCGGTGGCGACCGTCCAATCAAGCGTCTTTGCCGTATCCAGATTCACCACAACAGGCGTATCGCTGTTTCCCATCGTATTCACGATTTCCGTGTCGTGCAGGTGCACCCAGACCCCCTCGGGAACCTCAGGATACGCGCTTGCCACGGCGACCGCCGCTTCCTCCCCGCCACCACGCCTCAACCCGAGCCACAGTGCGATAGCCACAAGCAGACATAGCGCGGACGCAATCGACACCAGCCACATCTTAGACTTTTTTTCAGGGCGCTCGGACGGGGACACCGCCCCCTCATCCGCCGACACCGTCACCTGGGCCGTCACCAGCGCCGGAGGTGTTGCCACAACCGCATGGGTCTCGCCGGGTACGTTGGGCAATGGCTCGTCAATGGTGATGGCATGGAGAGATGTCATCGCCTCCTTCACCGAACCGGGACGCAGGCTCGGCTCTCCTGATGCCAGATGCATCACCCAGGCCGCGAAATCAGGCTGGACATCTGGGGCATACTCGCTGAGCGGCGGCAACTCGCCCGCCATGTGCGACGCCACACACTGCTCCGGCGATTCCTCAGCAAAGGGATGACCACCCGCCAGCGCCGTGTAACACAGCTGGCCTAACATAAAAAGATCCGCCCGGACGTCCGGTTCGCTCCCCCCCCCATGAAGCTCGGGGGCGAGCAAAACCGGGTCGGCAATATGCACGTCCCTGCCCTTAACCATCGTCGCCAGTTTGTTTAATCCGAGATCCACGACAAGATAACGATGGCCACCCGTCGCACGCGGCAAGCGTTTGATCGAACCCGTATGCATGGCCCCGTGAAAAACCCCGGATGCGTGCGCCGCATGCAGCGCCTCCAGCAAATCACTCGCCATGCGATACGCCCCCATCTGGGGCAGCGGCCCTTTCGCCAGACGCTCCGCCAGGGATTCCCCCTCGACAAACTGAGTCACCATGGAAACGCCACCCTCGTCGATGGCAACATCATAGATGGTCAGTAAATTAGGATGCTGCAGCGCACATAACTTGCCGGCGAAAATGGAAAAATCCTCCACCCACGACTTCTGCTGCACGTCCTCACCCGCAGATTCGATATGGCGAAATACTACCTTGCGCTCAAGCGTGGTGTCCTCGGCCAAATACATCCCGCCCGCCGGATCCTTGTCGATGAGCTTGATGATCTGGTAGCGTTCCGTCATATCCTTATTCGTTAGATCCTCCCTGCCCCCTCCTTTTTCACCGCTTGGGAGCATACTCTTCGTAGCTCGGGGCGTCGTACTGCTTGCGCAGTCGGTCATACTCGGCCGTCAGGTCCTTTTTGATCGATGCATACTCCGGGTTGCCATAGACATTGGTCATCTCGCCCGGGTCCTTGACGAGATCGAACATCTGCCACTCCCGGGTCGAGGGAATGTAAAACAACTTGTGCGTCCGCGTCCTGACCCCGTAATGCTGGGGCACGTTGTGCTCGCCGAGCTCGTAGTAGGCATAGTAAAGCGAGTCCCTGACCGCCCTGGTGCTGTCCCTGAGCACGGGAACAATCGACAGGCCCTGGATCTCCTCCGGCACCGCCATACCGGCTGCCTCAAGGAAGGTCGGTGCGTAGTCGATATTCTGAATCAACGCCTCGGGCCGCGACCCCGGCTTCACCGTGCCCGGCCAGCGGATCAGGAAGGGCATCTTGAAGGACTCCTCAAACATCCAGCGCTTGTCATACCAACCATGCTCACCGAGGAAAAACCCCTGGTCGGAGGAGTAGATGACGATCGTGTTTTCGGCCAGACCGTGATCATCGAGATACTTCAGCATACGCCCCACACTCTCATCCACCGACTTCACCGTGCCCAGGTAGTTGCGCATGTAGCGCTGGTACTTCCAGCGCACGATGTCCTTGTGGCTGAGTCTACCCGCTTGGAAATCCTTTAAAAACGCCTGGTTCTCAGGGCCGAAGTGGGCGTCCCACTGCTTGCGCTGGGCATCATTCATCCGCTTGTATTCCGGCGCGCCGTAGCGGTCGGAACCAGGCAGCTCAATCCCGACACGCTCGTCCTTTCTCAGTTTCAGATCATAGGCCCAGTCGAAGTGCCGATCGATCTCCATCTCGTTTTTAGGCAGCCATTGACTGCGCGTCGCGTAGCTGTCGAACAAGTTCGCAGGCTCGGGGATCTTGACCCCGTCAAAGGCCTTCAAATGCCGCAGCGCCGGGGAAAACGTCCGGTGTGGCGCCTTGTGCTGGCACATGAGGAAAAATGGCTTGGTCTTGTCACGGCGCTCAAGCCAGGCAATCGCCTTGTCGGTGGTAATGTCGGTCACATAGCCCGTAAATTGCTTGTTCTCCCCATCCATCTGCTTGAAAACGGGATTGTAATAATTCCCCTGACCCGGAAGCACCTCCCAGTAGTCGAAACCCAATGGCTCCGTGTGCAAGTGCCATTTGCCAACCACCGCCGTGGTGTAACCCGACTGACGCAGGGCCTTGGACAGCGTCCACTGGCTCTGGTCCAAGCCCTTGCCCGTATTGCGCATGAAGCCGTTTTTATGACTGTGCTTGCCCGTCAGGATACAGGCGCGTGACGGCCCGCAAATCGAGTTGGCGCAGAAGGAATTCTTGAAGACCGCCCCCTCATCGGCAATGCGGTCAATGTGGGGCGTCGGCGCCACTTTTTCCAGCCTGCCGCCATAGGCGGAAATCGCATTCAGCGCGTGGTCGTCTGAAAACAAAAACAAGATGTTCGGCTTGTCCGCAGCGAGCGCAAACGGACCGACCACAGCTTGGGCAATCAGGACGGAGAGGATGGATTTCATGCTATTGATGGCGTGCTTCATCGGTGTGTAACGGGTGGTTTCAGAGGCGAAGTGGGATCGAACTGGATCGAACTGGGGTGGCAGCAAGTGGCGGGCCAGATGTGCCAGGACGGGGTCAATATCCTTTGGGTGGATAATGCCCGACTGCGATATTCTTACAACCAAATTGCCCAACACGGGGCAATAATCACGAAAAACCGCTTGCAAAGCAGGAAATCGGAGCCAGTTTCCCCACGTCTTCTTAGGAAAAAGCTAAGGGGGGCGTAATGGTTTCGACTGGATATTGAAAGCATAAGCCGCATGTAGAGGTTGATCGGTTGGCCTCTTAAAAAAGCCGTTCAAACAAACTAATTGCAGACTCTAACGAGCTCGCACTTGCTGCTTAATTGACAGCAACGTCTATTTCCCTGACGTCCACTAGGGGGAAAGGCGACACAACAGTGGACTGGCCAACGATCGGGTGACCGGGTCAATGGTGAGACTAAACAGGTTAATCGGAGGGCGTCAGCCGCTGGTGAGCAACCGCCCTCTCAAAACCCTTATCATCCAGCTAAACATGTAGACGCTTAAGCAGCAGGTATTTAGGACAGGGGTTCGACTCCCCTCGCCTCCACCACTTTGAAAAGGCTCAGGTTAACCCCTGAGCCTTTTTCTTTTCGAGGCTACAGCCTGTTGGATAACCTCCGAAGTTTCCAACGCCGTATATACGGCGTTGTATGTGTATCCAGTTGTGGAAACCCGCCAGCAGCTCAATGATTACGCAAAAGGCCGTTTCGCGGGCAAAAAAAACCCGCGACCATTCAAGGAGGCGGGTTTGGAAAAGTGTTTGTGCTTATCGGGCTACCTACGGCGGCGAAGCATCAGAGCAAGTCCACCAAGACCCAGCAAAGCAGTGGAAGATGGTTCGGGAACTGCAGTCAATTCAAGTGCGGATGCAACACCCCATCTAGAGTCTTTAAACCCGGTGATCACCAGATTGCCGGATCCATCTGTGTTTAGACCGGTGAAGGAAACATAGGCACCCGATCCATCCGTAGATGCAAGTGTGCCGGCATCCGTGGTCAAGGTCTGGCCATCGACTGTCCAGGGTGTATCCACGTTAAATCCGGAGCCGTTTGCGCCCCCGATCACCAAATCATAAGTCAGCGCATCGTTGAGACCAGCGAATGTAATGGTGTAGGTGACATTAGCATCGAAGACCACCCAGTCCGTCAGGTGCTCTTCAGTGAACTGGCTTGGCTGGCCGGTTTTCGCGTGATCGGCATTTTCGTTGAAAATGGTTCTACCACTGGTAGTGACGTTTACCCCTGTCAGTGTCGCCCCGGTTGTATCAATGAGGTTTGTGACAGTACCATCAGCGGTGACTGCGTTGAAATTGCCATCCGGAACACCCCCGAAATCGACACCGATCACGGTGCCTGCAACGACTGCTGCAGACGCTGCGGCGGCGAGGGCCGTGGTGGTGGTGAGCGTAATTAGTAGGATTTTTGTATTCATGGTCTGATTTTTTTACTGGTTGGTGATTTGTAGCCAATTTTGCCCTTGTTCAAATTAATTGGGCTCAAATTTCGATCAGGAAAACACAAATCGTATCGAAAGGCAAATATTTTTTCGACCCTTTGTATTGGGTGCTCAAACACCCCTCAGACGGACTGCCTTATCCCCTCTCCAACACTATTCAAGCAATCCTGACGCAACGCCGAAACGACATTTCAATCCTTAAAAAATAGACAACAATCCAGTTTTTCAATGCTGATTTGCGGAATTTTTGTTGAACAGCGATGAATGGGGGAGTGAAGTTCCAAACCTCTTCCATCCTTGCTTTGCGCGAGAAATTCTTCGAGTTTTTTCTCCCTCTCTGCCAATCAACGTCAACGCGCGGTGTGCAGGGTTTTTGTGTGTCTTTTTTAATAGCTCAACCTAAACGATCCGTCACGAAGTTGGACTCCGTTGAGGGGAAAGCTAAAGGGTCTGATGGAGCAGTTGCATGAGCGTCTGGTTCGTCTCGATGGACGCACGTTGGTCAGAAGAAGTTTATTGACCGACATGTGATAAGCTCTATCGTCAAATTCAGCCTTACCCATTCTATATTGGCCATCATTCTATATTGGCCATCATTCTATCTTGGCCATAAATGGAAAGGTGTCACGTCGCCTTGAGCGATTTTTTAGAATGAAAAGCTTATCCCTACAGGTAAGATCGGTTTCGCTAGCGATTCTTGGAACCGTCTTCTTGCTGTGCTCGGCAGTGGAATCTCATGCCGCTGACGTCAAGGTGTTTCTCCTCGGCGGGCAGTCGAACATGCTGGGGCGAGCCCCCAGTTCCGGCCTGCCAACTTCCCCGGTGAACCTGCAGGAGCCCCAGGACGACGTCCTGTTCTACTACAACAACAATATCGGGCTGACCACTCTCCGCCCGGGCAGCGGTAAATTCACCACCGAGTTCGGCCCGGAAGTAAGCTTTGGCCGCGCTATTGCAGACGCCTATCCCTCCGACAACATTGCTCTCATCAAGTACGCCGCCGGAGGAACCTCCCTCTACAACGACTGGGCGCCGGGGACTGGCGCGCAATACACCAATTTCCGGAATACTGTCACGGCTGGAATCGCTGCGCTTCAGGCGGCTGGTCACACCACGGAGATTGTCGGCATGTTGTGGCATCAGGGCGAAAGCGATGCAATCGCAGGCCAGCAGGCCAATTACGCGAATAACCTCACCGCCTTCATTGCAGATATTCGCAGCAACTACGGGGCTAACCTTCCCTTCCTGATCGGGGAGATTCGGCGGAGCAATGGGCCTGCCTTCGTCACTGTTGCCGATGCCCAGGTTGACGTGGCTGCAGCAGATCAGAACGCGATCTTTGTCCCGGCAAGTGATCTGACCTTTAAGGATACCTATCACTTCGACGCCCCTTCACAGGTCACACTAGGTGAGAGGTTTGCCTCGGGCTTCATCACCCTTGACACTGGAGAGACAACCTTGTCGCTGCTTGGCATCACGGATGATCAGGGAGGCGGGCCAGTTGTACCTGGAACCTCAGTGACTTACTCGGTCTCTTTCAGCGAGGACATGGATGCTACCACAGTGAGCAGTGCTGATTTTGAGAATGCCGGGACTGCCACGGTAACCTGGGGGGCGATCAGCGAGACAACACCCGGCGTATTCAGTCTCACTGTCACTCCTATCTCGTCCGGAACATTACAGCTGCAGGTGGTTCAAAATGCGGAGCTGCTGGCTCAGGCGGGAAAAAAGCTGGATACGACGGCACCTATTGCCGATGAAACAGTGATCACCGTCACCGAGAGCGGATCTGGAGCAATCGTTGCAGGCACCGTGATTGGTGTCGATTTCGGGGGTGTTCCGGATGGCAATTTCAACGCAGTCACCGCTGATGGCACTGTCACAAACCTCATTGATACAACCGGGGCGACACTGACAGGGGTAAACGTCACTACCAGTGATAGCCTAGTTTTCAACGGAAATGCCGATCACACGAAGACCGGCCAGCCAAGCCAGTTCACTCAAGAGCACCTGAAAGACTGGGTGGTCTTCAGTGGTGGTGTCACCTACACCATTACATTCACTGGTCTCGACGATGCGCTGACTTATGATTTGGTGATCGGGGGCGCCAATGGTTCGGGCTTTCCCGTAGATACGACTTGGTCGGCCGGTGGCCAGACCTTGACCACGGATGCCGGCACGTCTTCCTCGACCGATGGATCGGGTGCCTATGTCTCCTTTACGGGTCTAGAAACGGACGGATCCGGTAATCTTGCGATCACCGGTTTGAAAGCCTCTAATTACGGTGTTGCATCCGCTCTTGAATTGACTGCGGTCCCAACAAATACCTTCGCAACATGGATTGCCGGTCCCGCTTTCGGCCTTGATGCCGCCGATCAGGCTTGGGGTCTCGATCCCGATGGTGATGGCATCGCTAACGCGTTGGAAGCCTGGTTTGGCACCCACCCGGGTGAGTTCAGTAAAGGGCTCACCAAGCCTGTGACTGTTAACAATACCATCACCTTTACGCACGGCCGAAATACAGAGGTTCCCACCGACGTAGCAGGGGGATTTTACGAATGGAGTAATAACCTGGTCGATTGGTATTCCAGCGGAATGGGTCCGGAAGGAGGTCCAACCGTGACAATGGTTCCGGTCACTAACGGTAATTCTACTAGCGTCACGGCGACCCCTAGTGAGCCCATTGAGAGCCTCTTCTTCCGGGCGAACATCAGCCGCGATTAAGTTAAGTATTTCCAATACGCTTGGCAGGTTCTCTCCGGGCTCTTTTTTATATCCTTCAACACGCCACAATATTCGGCATATGAGGCGAAAGGAATAGACCTAAAGTTACCAAAATTCTATCTGGCACCCGCCAGAAAAAGTGATCCATGTTAAGCAAGAGGATTTGTTTTCCCAGCTAGGAGAAGCTGCTCCCAACCCTAAAAATTATTAAAAACAAAACGGGGTCGACTAAGCCCGTATGTTGCAAAATGAGACAAATTCCAGACCATCATAAATTGATCAACAACTCATTGACCATGTGCAACTTAGACACCTTTCCATCACCTCAAAAAAGGTCGGGTTCGACTCCCCTCGCCTCCACCATCCTTCGTCTGGGCTCCGCAGGAGTCCGGACGAAGGATGGTGCCGCGCCGTAAGCGGAGCGGAGGCGGGCCGGTTCTTCCACGCCCGGACTACGGCTCGGCAGGCCATCCCAACCCAGCCACGTGTGCCGATGTTTTATACCTCTATTCTACCAAACGAGAACGATCCCACGCGCCACTACATCGGCCACACCGATGACCTGGGCAGAAGATTTACTGAGCACAACTCGGGCAGCGAAACAAGTGGAGAGACATTCCCTGACCCCTCCCCCCCTTTCTGTCGCCCGCCGTTTGTGGTGGACGATTTACTGGCGATGGGTTGGGTCGTAATGAGGCGATCTATGGATTCTGGCAGTCCAACAAGGGCATCCAGCAGAGTCTGACCATCCTATCTTTTGCGCAGCAGGAATGCCCCGGCAAACCCAAAAGCAAGCAAGGCTGCGCTTGAAGGCTCGGGAACCGTGAAGGACGTGAAGGTTGGTATTCGAGCCCCGGAAACAAATTGCACATCTCCTCCGCCAGTATTGATCAATGCTCCATCGAGAACCAAATTTGAAAACTGGAATGATCCACCATTCGTGGCTAGGAAGGTTCCGACAGAGGCATTCCCTCCCGCAGTCTGGAACACCGTACCAGTTCCCGTCAGGTTGAATAGAACACGATCGGGCGTTATCCCGCCTACAAGATTCATCGATTTATTTGAATCAACTTTATCTGAAACATTGAAGACAAAGAAATCATCGCTGCCCCCGGTAATCGTGAGTTCGTTTTTAACCAAACCAACCTCGATGACATTGAGCCCTCCGTTACCAAAAACCGTGGCACCATCAAGCCCCTTAAATATTTGAGTAGGACTCAGGGAGTTAGCATAGTTCGATACTCTGAGAGCATCCTCCGCAACAGTCTGTGTTACGGAGGCAGAAACAAGTTGCTTGGTAACTGGATTTTCAAGTGACCCACTGATCGAAGCCGTATTGTCATGGTGCAGAATACCACCGTTGCTGAGCCCCCCGTTGTTCCCACCAGAAAGGCTGGCGTTTAAGCCCAAACCGAAGATGACATCCCCGGCGATTGGCCCACTGTTCCAACCCAGATTGCCATTGCCCAGATGAACAAAGGCATAATCACCCGCTGAACGTAGATCCAAACCGGCAAGGGAGGACTGGGCTGTTAAAGAGGTGGTCGTCGACCAAACCGCGGCGGCCACCATAAGAAATTTTGAAATTCGGCGGCCGTTTGGGTCGACTACGGTTTGTTTTATTGATGCTGTTTTCATGGTGGCTTTACGGGTGAATGTGAGCTGTCAGACCGCTGTAGCGCACTGCTAAGATTCTGTCTTCAAACGGTCTGATATCAGGATCCGAACCATCGATTCCTGGCCGGATTGTGTCGGCACTTGCCTGTGTGACGCCGTATTTATTTCATTTATCATGAAATTATACAAGTGTTTTTTATAAAATAATGCATGAAACAACTAAAAAGCTGCGCCAACGGCCCGATCAGGCTTGCTGAACCCTCCTATTTTAAAAAATCGCCACATGTGTCTGATGACGGCTACCTCCGTTCAAACCAATGCAAGGAGGGGGGCATCAGGATGAACATCCGCGAACGGTTTTGCCATTCCCCATCGCACGAGGGGGGATCTCAGTCCGGCCGACGGATTGCGCGCGAGTGAATCCATCACCGCCCCTTCGGCTCATGCACAGGTGCAGGCTTCCCCGTCAAGGGAGCAGGGATTCGCCTTTGAACGATAGCACCATGCCCCAGACGATGACGCAGGCGCAGACCAGACTGAGCGTGCCGAGGATAGCGAGGATCACAAAATGTCTCACCGGGCACGCCTCACTGTAGGCACGGCCATCATCCGGGTTCTCTGCATTGTTAGTGGGCTGATCCATGTGCTTGCTGGTTTTGAGTTTCGCTTGCTGGTTTTTCGTCGGCGCATCGATTACGCTCCCATCGGACACTGGCTGAGCTGATGGCGCGTACGCCGAAACGAAAAATCATGCTTTCCACTTTTCCCGGGAAAAATATGCGCTCGCGTCTTTATAACAATTATTTTTCTTTCCTCTTTGCCGGTCACCCCCCCATTTGTGGGTGATTAACGCGAAAGCTTCCTCGATACCGCCCTTCGCACTTTTCCAGGTATTTATAATAGATCACGGCTTCTTTGAGATGGCTCACATCGTAGTTCTCACGGAGCCGGTTCCACGCATCGCTGCCAGTTCTCCATTTGCCAAGTTTGAGTTGCTCGATCATGGCGGCTTGCATTTCGGTGGTTATACCATTTGATTCCCCCTTCCTTTGGAAAGCAGGCCATCCACTGCTCCTGCACGAAACCTGTCTATCCAGACCTTCACGGTAGCGTCACTACGGCCCATGTTTTTGCCAACTGCATGACTGTCGGTGCCTGCCAACGCCAGCTTAAGAGCCAGGAGTCTTTCGCTCTCCCATCCGGGTTTTTTATTTTCAAGAGTTTCGAGCAGTCAATTATTCCCTCCGAGTGGACCGATTGATTTGCGTGGTCTGGCCATTCCCCGTACTGGTGTGCTATACCTGTTAGCCCGGCATCACTATTCGAATGCTCTTATTTTTGCTCCCCATGCTACCAAGCTTTTCCGTCATAGACGGTGTCGCGGATTCATCAAACTCAATATTCGTCCCGCCAATCCGGCGGAAACATCGCCAAGTGCAAGTGGTGCCTTATTTTCCTTTCAGCAGCGCAATCGCCTTATCGGCAAAAGCTTGGCCCAAGGATTTATAACCCCGACTGTTATAATGCAGCCCACCGCCGACGCTCTGTTGGCCCTTTTTATTGTTCATGTCGTCGGTATCAACCCAGGCACCGTTCGCCGATTCATCAGCTAGCTGGACTTGGATTCCACGGATCTTCGTCCAGTGCTTGTATTTTTTATTTTGCATGTCAAAGTCGCTGATACGGCCGATGACAAAGTTGATTTTCTCTTTCCTCAAATCTTTTTGAAGTTGGGCGATGACGCCCTTGAAACTGTCCGCATAAACTTCTGCGAGCTGCTCCTTGGCGTCGCGCTCGCCCTGCATCCAGACAAAGGTCACCGTGTCGTAGCTTTTACCTGCCGTCGCCGCCTTGACCTCGGTGATCAAAGCGTCATACAAATGACCGATTTTTGACCGGTCTTTGATTTGCCGGTTATCGGGATACTTGTAGTTCTTGTACCAGCCCCTGATCGGGGCGCCGCTTTGCGCCTTTTTGACCACGATGACATTTTCCTTGCCCAAAGCACTTTCCACCGCCGGGGTGAAAGAAACCCCGGGGTCAAGACCCACCATGTTCGATTGGCCGGACAGGACAAATAAATGCGTCTTCTTTTCCGCCGTCTCTGCGGCACTTGCCAGCGAAACACAAAACGGAAGTAAACATAACAAGGAGAGAGTGAGCTTTTTCATGATCATTTTTTTCATTCCTAGACTAATACAGAATTTATGGAAGCGGATAACTCTAACGACCCATCCAACCTCCGTCGACGACCATGGTGTGGCCGGACATGTAGTTGGAGGCGGCGGATGCCAGGAAGACAACCGGGCCGGCGAAGTCGTCCGGCTTACCCCACCGGCCCGCAGGGATGCGACTGAGTATCGCCTGGCTGCGTTCGGGATCATCCTGGAGCGCCTGGGTGTTGTCGGTGGCGATGTAGCCTGGGGCGATCGCATTGACCTGCACGCCTTTTCCGGCCCACTCATTGGAGAGGGCCATGGTGAGCTGGCCGATCCCGCCCTTGCTGGCTGCGTAGCCCGGCACGGTGATGCCGCCTTGGAAGGTAAGCAGCGAGGCGGTGAAAATGATTTTTCCGGCACCGCGCCCGATCATCTCCTTGCCGAACTCTCGGGACAGCACGAACTGGGCGTTGAGGTTCACCTCGATCACGGCATCCCAGTAGTCGTCGGGGTGTTCGGCGGCGGGTGCACGCATGATCGTGCCGGCGTTATTGACCAGGATATCGATCTGCGGGACGTCGGATTTCACTTGTCGGATGAAAGCATAAAGTGCCTCGCGGTCGCTGAAGTCGCAGGCGTAGCCTTTGAAGTCCCGGCCTAACGATCTGATCTCATTTTCGACATCACTGCCCCCGGGTTCGAGCGATGCGCTCACCCCGATGACATCCGCGCCGGCTTCGGCCAGGGCAATGGCCATCCCCTTGCCGATGCCGCGTTTGCAGCCGGTGACGAGTGCCACCTTTCCATCCAGCCTGAATTGATCGATTACCATGATGTGAGTTTCTTGTCTGGGACTTTCATTTGAGGTCCTTGATGGCGATGTGGTCCATGTCGTCGAAGCGTTGGTTTTCGCCACCCATCCCCCAGCAGAAGTTGTAGGCCTGAGTGCCGCAGCCGGAGTGGATCGACCACATCGGAGAAATAACTGCCTGCTCGTTGCCCACCGTGATGTGGCGTGTCTCGTCGCCCGGACCCATCATGTGGAAGACCTTTGATGCTTCATCGAGCTCGAAGTACATGTAGACCTCGGTGCGGCGTTCGTGGGTGTGGCAGGGCATCGTGTTCCAGACACTTCCGGGCTCGAGCACGGTGAACCCCATCACCAGCTGGCAGCTTTGGATGCCGTTCTCATGGATGTATTGATAAATCGTGCGTTTGTTCGCATCCTCGACCGTACCCATCGCAAGGGCATTGGCGTCTGCCTTTTTCGCCAGGGTCGTCGGGTATTGTGTGTGCGCCGGATAGGAAATCAAATAGAACCGCGCCGGGGTGGCGGCATCCTCGCTGGCAAAGGAAACTCGCTCTGACCCCCGACCGATGTAAAGACCGTCGAGGTTTTCCATGGCATGGTCGGTGCCATCAACGCTCACCGTGCCGTTGCCACCGATGTTGAGCACACCGACCTCGCGGCGCTGGCAGAAATAATCCGCCGCCAGCTCTTTGCCGGCTTCCAGTGCCAGGGGCTCGTCAGTGGGGACCGCAGCGCCGACAATGCCGCGCTCGACCTCGCAGTAGAGTAAGTTCAGTTTTCCGTCGTCAAACAGATCGATTAAAAAAGCGTCACGCAACTCATCGGTCGTCATCCGCTTGTATTCATTTTTTCCTACGGTGTATCTTACCTTCATGATTTTATTCTGTTAGTATTTGGTGTTTTTGGTCAAATAATCTTGCCATGCTTTACGCGTGGTGATGGCGCCGGCTTTCTTCCAGCCGTATCCGGCCTGGTAGCTGAGGCCGCCCTGGCTGTCGGTTTTGGTGATGATGAAAATGTGGCTTTCATCCTTGTTGGCGGATTTCACCACCTTGATTTGATCGATCCGATTTGGGTCGGTCACCGCCGCGGTGCCCAGCTCGGATCCGCCCAATGCCTCCCACGCGGCAATCCAGCCCTTCTTCCGGTCTGAAAATGCCTCAGCCGCGCCGTCATGCGTGGTGACGCCGATACACACCGGCAGCCCGGCGGCAGGCTCACCATTCCTGGTGAAAACCGACTGCACATCAAACAGCCGCTTACCAAGCTCGATGGTGATAGTCTTCACCTCGCCGTAGCTGACGCCACCGATCTCGCGTTGGTAAGTCAGTTTAAACTGCGAGCGCTGCGGGGTGGTTGTGATGACCTCGTGCTTGGTGTATGTGTTGAGCGGCTCGCGCCTGCCGTTGAGCCAGATGCCGGTGCCACCGCATCCGGCGGACGACCCGACGTGGTAGTTATCCAGCCCCTCCCCCCAGTCCTTGTGGTAGGTTTTGGTCTTCATCTGGCCATACCACTTGTTGATAATCGGGTAGTCCACGCGTTTCAGCCAGCAGTCGATCCCGCTGTTCTCGCCGCCCTTGCGCAAGGCCGGACCGTAAACGCGGAATGCGATCTTATCGTTCTCCCACGCAAAATCGTCGTCGCGCTCCGGCACAAAGCGGCAGAATGTTGCCGCCGCGTCGGACTCCGCACGGGCGACAGGCGACATGCCTACCGCTGGCAGAGCGAAAGCCAGGGCTACCATGGGGACAAGAGGATATCGTTTCACGACGGCTCGAGTCTCCCCCGCCCCCCTGATTATTCAATTTCTTTGTGCAAGTAATTTGCCACTCATCCTCAAACAGGCGGGCACCCTTATCGCCACCACTCTGGATGAGACCACCCCGGGTTTCGGGATACCGAGGTGTCAGGGATGCCCTCGGCGCGCATGGACGCCCCGCCTGAAATGACCGCCAGGCCCTTGCAACCTCCGGGCGGATCGAGGCCATGTCAAAGGTCATCACGGCCCTAATTCACTGATCCTTAGCGAGTTTTGTTTTTTGCTATATGCCAGGCATTATGTGATTTTGCGCAATCTACGCGGTCAACTATGAAGTATCAACTCCGGACTCCTTCCGCGCCTTTCGCCTCTTTTCGCGCTCAAAGTTCACAATACTTGACCCCTCCCTTATATTCACTAGCCTGTTCCCATGGCTGGCAAAAGATCAATTACCTCGCTCCATATGAAATCGTTGTTGGATCAGCACGACATCCAATCGCTTGCCAAACAACTGCAACCCAAACCCGAGCCGCAGCTGCAACACTTCCTGCCCAACTCGAAAGTCACCCAACAGCGGACCTCACGCCTCTGGAAGGCCATCGGGACAGCACCCCACCCGGATATTCTCGACGACTGGACAAGCGCTCACCTCGAAACCTTCGACGGCAACATCGAAAACTTCATCGGCTCCGTCAAACTTCCCGTCGGCGTCGCCGGGCCACTGCGTGTCAACGGGCTCTTTGCCCAGGGTGACTTCACCATCCCGCTCGCCACATCCGAGGCCGCCCTCGTCGCCAGCTACCACCGCGGGGCCTGCATGATTTCCGCCAGCGGCGGATGCACCGCCATGGTCCTCTCCCAGGCACTCAATCGCGCGCCCGCCTTTGTGTTCGACTCCATGATCACCGCCGCCCAGTTCGCCGTCTGGGCCATGGAGACATTCCCCAAATTTCAGGAGGTGGCCAATGCCACGACCCGCCACGGCAAGCTCGTCGAATTCGGAACCACCCTGGAAGGCAACCACGTCTATCTCAACTTTGAATTCACCACCGGCGACGCGTCCGGCCAGAACATGGTCACCATCGCCACCCAGGCCGTCTGCGATTTCATCTCAGAACATTGCCCCGTCCCCATCCGACAGCTCTACGTCGAGGGAAACCTGTCCGGTGACAAAAAAGCCAGCTCCCAGGCATACACCTCCGTCCGCGGCCGCAAGGTGTCCGCGGAAGTCGTCATCACCCCGGAGACACTCAAGAAATACCTTCACGCCACCCCCCGGCAAATGACCGACTACTGGCGTGTCTCGGCCATCGGTGGCGTGCTCAGCGGCACCATGGGTGTGCAGGGACATTTTGCCAACGGCCTGACTGCCCTCTACATCGCCACCGGCCAGGACGCCGCCTGTGTTGCCGAGTCCGCCATCGGCGTCACCCGCTTCGAGGAAACGAGCGAGGGCAACCTCTACGCGTCGGTCACCCTGCCCGGCATCATGGTTGGCACCGTCGGCGGCGGCACCGGCCTGCCCAGTCAAAAAGCCTGCATGGATCTCATGGGCCTGCATGGCTCCGGCAACAGCGGGGCCCTCGCCGAGGTCTGCGCCAGCCTCCTGCTGGGTGGCGAACTCTCCATCATCGCCGCCCTTGCCACCGGCGACTTTACCAAGGCGCACCACAAACTCGCGCGTTGAATATTGATTTGGTCGATGATCATGCAATTATTATCATTTTCCACAGTCCCCCAACTCAAGCTATAACCCTCCCATGCGTTGGTGGACCTACCAGAGAGAGCGATTCCCTATTTTCCAGCACGGCCCGCTGGTCGCGGCCTTTAGCTCCTGTGCCGTCGCCTACTCGTCGATGCTCACCGGCACGGCTCCCGTGTGGCAGGCCTTTGCCGTCGCCTTGGTCACCTGCCTTATTTTTTTCCTCCAGCTCCGCATCGCGGACGAGTTCAAGGATGCCGAAGAGGACGCCACCTACCGCCCCTACCGTGCCGTTCCGCGCGGCTTGGTTTCACTGCGCGAGCTTGGCTTTGTCTTTGCCTTGGGTGCCGTGATTCAGCTCGGGCTGGCCGTGCTTTACTCACCGATGTTAGTCATCGTCCTCGCCATCGCCTGGACCTATCTCGCGATGATGAGCGTCGAATTTTTTGCCCGCGACTGGTTGAAGGCCCGCCCCATCACCTACCTCTGGACCCACATGCTGATCATGCCCATCGTGGACTTCTACGCCACCGCCTGCCACTGGATCCCCAGCGGGGAAAAACCCTGGGCCGGGCTCGGGTTCTTCCTCGCCGCCAGCTTCTGCAACGGCCTCGTCATCGAACTCGGCCGCAAACTCCGCCAACCCTCGGGCGAGGAAGAGGGCGTCCCGACCTACAGCAAACTCTGGGGGTTGAAAAACGCCGCCTGGGTCTGGTTCGGCTGCCTGCTCGCTACCGGTGTGTTTGCCACCGTCGCCGCGACCATCATCCAGTTTACCCTGCCTGTCCTGATCACGCTCTCCGTCCTGTCAGTATGGGCACTCAAGCATGTGGTGGGCTACCGGAAAACGGAATCCAAAACCTTCGAACTGATCGCCGGGGTCTGGACGCTGGCACTTTACCTGTCGCTTGGAATCGTCCCGCTCCTCATCCACTAATTCCACCACTGGTATGATTATCCATCCTCATCAATCCGAACACTTTGATTTATTGGGCGGTAAAGCCAGAGCGCTCGCACGGCTTTCCGAAGTGGGTTGCAACATTCCGCCGTGGTTCGCGGTCACCGAGGACGACAGCTCACACAGCGATGAAATCACCCGCTGCGCCAGCCAACTCGGGTCGAAGCGCTTCGCCGTGCGCTCGTCCGCCCGTGGCGAGGACGGCGCCGAACATTCCTTCGCCGGACAATACGATACCTTCCTCTATGTCGACCCGACCGATCTCATCGAGAAAATCCGGAAAGTCCGGCAAAGCGGCCAGAGCGAACACCTGAAGACCTACCAGTCGAGCCAAGACATCACCCATACCCACACCCCCACCGCCCTGGTCCAGGCGATGCTCACCCCCGATGTCAGCGGCGTCGCATTCAGCGCTGATCCTGTCAGCGGAAAACGATCCCACACCCTTGTCTCGGGTCTCTGGGGCACCGGCAGCGCCCTCGTCTCCGGCGATGCCGACGCCGACACCTGGACCGTCGACGAGCATCACCAGATCATCAGCCGCAGCATCGCCGACAAATCCCACCAGCACACGCCCGACCCCAGCTCCGAGGAGGGCATCAAACTCACTCCCACACCCGCCGAAAAACGCGGCATCCCCTGCCTGAGCGACCGCCAAATCATCGAAGTCGCCAACCTGGCGAGAATGTGCGCCGACCACTTCGGCTGCCCGCAGGACATCGAGTGGGCGATCGAAGGCGGCCAGCTCTACCTGCTCCAGAGCCGACCCATCACCACGCTCGGCCACACCCCCGATCCCGACGCCCCGCTCACCGTCTGGGACAACAGCAACATCGCCGAAAGCTACTCGGGCGTCACCTCCCCGATGACCTTCTCCTTTGCCGAGCGCGCCTACGAACATGTCTACCGTGAATTCTGCAAGCTGCTCTCGGTGCCCACCCAGAGGATCATCGCCAACGATGATGTTTTCCCCAACATGCTCGGCCACATCCGCGGCCATGTTTACTACAATCTGAACAGCTGGTACCACGTCCTCGCGATGCTTCCCGGATTCTCTGTCAACCGGGGATTCATGGAGCAAATGATGGGGGTGAAAGAGCCCATGCCCGATGAGGTGGTCCGGGAAATCCTCAAAAAAACCCAGACAACCAAAATCAGGGACACATGGGCGCTGGTCAAAACCGTGACGGGACTGATCCGCAACCACCGCTCGCTCCAGAAGCAAATCGACGCCTTTTATCAACGCCTGAACAACGCGCTCGAATCCCCGGAAATACCACTCACCGAAATGAGTGGCCGGGAACTCACGCAGCATTATCAAAACCTCGAATCCCAGCTGCTCAAACGCTGGGACGCGCCGCTCATCAACGACTTCTTCGCCATGATCCATTATGGCGTACTCAAGTCCCTCTGCGAAAAATGGCTCGGTGACGCATCGTTGCAAAATTCCCTGCTGCTGGATGCCGGCGACATCATCAGCGCCGAACCCCCGCGCCGCATTATGGCCATGGCCAACCGGGTAGCTCCGCACCCATCCCTCAGCCAGCTCCTCGCCGACCCGGACGCCCCGACAAACCAAAAACTAACATCTCTGCAGGAATACCCATCCATCTATCAGGAATACAACAACTACCTCAATGAGTTCGGCGACCGCTGCCTGGAGGAGCTTAAACTCGAATCCCCCACCGTCGGCGACAACCCACAGTCACTGCTCACCGGTATCGGCGTGATGGCCCTTCGTCACCCTCTAGGGCCAACACAGCCCGCCACCGTGCCCGGACCGGCACCGGAACCGGCACCCGACCCCACCCGGTCCCTGCACGGCATCAAACGCAGACTTTTCCACTGGGTGCTGAAAAATGCCAGGGATCGCGTCAGGGACAGGGAAAACCTGCGCTTCGAGCGCACCAGGCTCTTCGGCCGGGTCCGGCAAATCATCGTCGAACTGGGCAAACGCCTGCATCACGACCAGGTCATCGACCAGCCCGATGACATCTTTTTCCTCACCATCACCGAGGTCATGGGTGCTTATGAGGGGACCACGGAACTGGCCCCGCTCAAAGCCCTCTGCCGGGAACGCAAAGAAGAACAAGCCCGCTACAAAACAGCGCCGCCCGACCGGTTTGAAACCCGCGGACCGCTCGCGCACTACACCCACTTCACACCCACCACCCAGGAGGAACCCTACGACGGCGAACAACTGCTCGGCACCGGTGCCTGCCCGGGCATCATCCGCGGCCCGGTCCGCGTCGTCACCGACCCCCGCAACGCCACCCTCCGGGAAGGCGAAATCCTCGTCGCCCAACAAACCGACCCCGGTTGGGTCGTCCTGTTCCCCGCCGCATCGGGACTGCTCGTCGAACGCGGTTCCCTGCTCTCCCACTCCGCGATCGTCGCCCGCGAACTCCAACTCCCGTGCATCGTCTCCATCCGCAACATCACCACCATCCTCAAAACCGGCGATATCGTCGAAATGAACGGCAGCACGGGAGAGGTCAAAATTTTAACCCCTGAACCCTGAACTCGAACTACACCCCGAACCCGAAAAACCACCAGCCGGTCCATTCCCCACCCCTGATAGGGGTCCGCACTTCCAGCCCAACGGCTTCAGCCTTGGGTCCCACCCACCCACAATCATCAGCCTCCTGAAGGGAGGCCGGAAAATCATCCACCATGCCCAGCTCGGAAATCCAACAACATGCCGACTTCACCCAGGTGCGCTATGCCAACTGCTGGGAGGATGCCGACATCCTCATCGAGGCGCTCGCCCCCCGAGGCCGACACTGTGTCAGCATCGGCTCAGCCGGTGACAATTCGTTCTCCCTGCTCGCCGCCGGCGCCTCGCAGGTCACCATCACCGAGATGAACCCGGCGCAGGTCGCCTGTATCAAGCTCCGCATCGCCGCCTACCAGACGCTCAGTCATCGGGAATTCCTCACCCTGCTCGGCGAAACCGACGGCGAACGCCACCCGCTCTACCAGAAATGCCACCCCCATCTCGACCCCGGCACCCGCGCCTACTGGGACCACTTCCCCGGGCACATCACCCGAGGCTTTGGCCGGGTCGGAAAATTCGAAAATTACTTCAACCTGTTTCGCAACAAGGTGCTGCCACTGGTCCACCCGAAGAAAAAAATCCAATCCCTGCTTGAGCCCAAGTCACGCGAACAACGCGAGGCATTCTATGAAAGCGAATGGAACACGTGGCGGTGGAAGCTGCTTTTCAAACTCTTTTTCTCCCGGGTCGTGATGGGCTGGCTCGGCCGCGACCCCGCGTTTTTCAAATACGTGGAAGGATCCGTCGCCAGCCGCGTTCTCACAAGGACCCGGCACGCCCTTGTTGAGCTCGACCCGTCGGAAAACCCCTACCTTCATTGGATCCTCACCGGCACGTACGGAAACAAGCTGCCGCACGCACTCCGTGAGGAAAACTTCGAAACAATCCGCAACAACCTGCACCGGATCACCATCGACCCACGCCCGCTCGAAGAGTTGTTAGAACATACACAGCAATCCTTCGATGCCTACAACCTCAGCGATATTTTCGAATACATGTCTGATGAAAATTCGGAAAAACTCCTCCGTAACATCCACTCCCACAGCTCACCGGGCACCCGCCTCGCATACTGGAATATGCTCGTGCCGCGGTCGCGACCGGACAGCATGTCCGACCTGGTCACCCCGCTTCATGACCTTGGCGAGCGCCTCTTTTTCAAGGACAAGGCCTTTTTCTACTCGGCATTCATCGTCGAGGAAATAGTCTGATTCCATGCATCCCGCCGTCGCCATCCTCATCATCCTCGCCTGCCTGGGAGCCCTCATTCTTGTTTCGGCCTGGGGAGTCCGCACGGGCAAACTATCCGGCGAACTGGCCCGCAAATCCGTCCACGTCGGCATGGGCGCGATCTGCCTCAGCTTCCCGTGGCTGTTCGACTCCCCACTCCCCGTGCAAATACTCGCGGCCGCCGCCATCCTCACCCTGCTCTGCATCCGAGTCACCCAATTGCGCCAATCCGTCGGACGCTCCCTCTTTTCGATCGATCGGCTCTCCATCGGCGAACTCCTCTTTCCCCTCGCCGTCGCCTGGCTTTTCACCCTGGCCCAGGACCAACCCCTGCTCTACTGCATCTCACTGCTCTTACTCACACTCGCAGATACGGCGGGTGCCTTGGCAGGCGGTAAATATGGCAAAAAAATCTACCAATCCACCGCCGCCACCAAGAGCATGGAGGGCTCGATCGCCTTTTTTATCACCGCGTTCATCTGCACGGCACTCCCTCTGCATTTTTTTGCCAACCTCTGTCTGGGTCCCGTTCTTATCCTATCGTTCACTGTCGCCCTGTTCACCATGGCCGTGGAAGGTGCCTCGGGCCATGGACTCGATAACCTGCTCATCCCACTCGGTGCCTTTCTTCTCCTCGATTACTACACAGGCTTATCCAGCCACGCCATCTTCCTCCGCTCCGTCGTCCTCATTGCCCTCTTGATCCTCCTACTCACCACACGCCGCAAAAACACCTTCGACGGAGGCGCCTTGCTGACAGCCATGCTGTTCGGATTCGCCACCTACAGCCTTGGCGGCACCGCCTGCCTGATCAGTGCGCTTATCTTGTTTGCCCGCCACATCATCGCCCAGCACTTCATGCCAAAAGAGTGTATTGTGACCCATTCCACCGTCGTCATCATCGCCATCTCCATCCCGTCACTTTTCTGGCTGACACTGGGACAAGGAAAGGTGATCGATCCAAACATCGCGCAGTTCGGCTTCATCTCCGCCCTCGCCCTGATCACCGCCATGCTCCACACTGGCACGCAAAAACATATGGGCCGCCGTTCAGCCTCCCTGCCGACAGCATTTTTACTCACCATCATCACACTCGCCCCGGCGCTCAGCCTCAACGTTCCTGTCCTCTATTTCATCCCCACCCTCCTGCTGACAATCCCTCTGGCAAGGTTCTATTTCCCCTGGAGGACCGGCCCCGACGACCCCGCATTCCACCATTGGTTCAAACTTGGATTGCTCGCCTCCGTCGCGTCCCCGGTCGCCATGCTTCCCATCCTGTTATGAACATCATCACCCCGTCATCCTCTGACCGCACCAGCGAGCACGACGCCGTATTCGCCCAAGGTGCGGACGCCATCGCCTGCGCTCACCCACTCCGCGCCGGCCTCTGGTTCAGTCGTACCCCCACCTACCGTAACCAGCCCAT
>JBFERY010000027.1:0-31272 GCA_041548785.1 Oceaniferula sp. | reverse complement strand
TGCCTCCTCCAGGGATCATTGTGAGCTCGAGCAACTGGAGGAAACGGTTGAAGACAACCTTGCAGAATGGACCGATGCCATGGTGCAGCTCAACCAGGCGTATGGCGTGCAGGTGCTCGGGGGCTGTTGCGGAACCGACGACCGCTACTTGCGGGCCATCTGTGAGCGGGTTTGCCGGCCCCCGGGAGACACGCAATGATCTAACAGGAAGCGAATAATCACCTTGACTACCCTAGCTCCTTACCTAGCATATCGTGGTATTCCCAGTCGGCGCAAACCATACCTGATCCGGAGCAACGTGCGCCGGATTTTGGCCGGGAAAATCACCTCCCGGTAAAATTACAATTTCGACAATACCCAGTCTCCGCTTTCCGTTGATTCAAACTCCGCTAACTCTGACCCATGAAACCCATCAAAGCCGTCCTGCCCGCCGCGAATCCCACGGAGAGGCACCTTCCGTTGCAGACGATCACCGACGCCCACGGCGAAACGAAAACGGCGTTGCAGATTATTCTGGAGGAGCTTTTTGTGGCGGGGGTGGAATCGGTGGCGGTTGTTATCGTTCCGGGTGCCCACGACGACTATTTGCGGGCGGCGGGGCCGTACGGCGACAAGCTGGTCTTTATCGAGCAGCCTGTGCCGCTCGGCTACGGGCATGCCGTCTGGGTGGCCCGCGACTACGTGGGCGACGACCCCTTCGTACTCCTCGTGGGCGACCACCTTTACCTCAGCAACACGGACAAGTCCTGCATCCAGCAAGTTCTCGACGTCGCCGCCCAGCGCGAAGGCAACGTATCGTCCGTCCAGTCCACCCACGAGAGCCGACTTCACCTCTACGGGACCGTCGGGGTCAACCGCATCCACGGAAGTGAGAACACCTTTGAAATCCATACGGTGATTGAAAAACCCACCCCGACCCGTGCCGAGCAAGACCTGGTTGTCCCCGGCCTGCGGCACGGCAACTACCTTTGTTTTTTCGGCGTCCATGTCCTGCATGGAAAAGTCATGGAATTACTCGACCCGAAGGTGTCTGCCCTCGCGGACGGTGAGACGCTCGGGCTCACCCCGACACTTGCGGAGCTCGCGGCCTCTGAACAATACCTCGCCGTTCAGCTCGACGGGACCCGATTCAATCTGGGTGAACGATACGGCCTGCTGCGCGCTCAAATTGCGATGGCACTTGCCGGTCCGCATCGCGACGAAATCCTTACCTCGCTCATCAAGCTCCTCGCAGTTAACAAGTAGGCCCACCCCATGGATTCCAAGCTCGTAGCCATCATTCAGGCGGAAGACCCGGCGCAGCGCGATACCGCATTGCAACAGGCCTGCCAGGGACTCGACCTTTCGGGGTTGTTAGTCGAGTGCGCCATGCTTGACGCGTTCCGGCGTGAGGAGACCAACCTCTACCACCGCGTCCGTGCCCTCTTTTTTCTTTATGCCATTCACCGGTATCACCTGCCTGGCAAACTGCCGGCGGCACAGATCGGGCGTATTCCTTTTGGCGGATATGAGTTGTTACTCAAGCGCCGTTTCCACGAGGCCATCGATACTTTTCTCGATGCCATGCGTGCGGAAGGTCCCGGCGACGCACTCTCCTCCGCGCTCGCCTCTGCCTACCACCAGCTCGCCTTCCAAACCCTGGCCGACCAGGTCCGCAGGTCGGTCCGAACGGTCCGGGGTAATCAGTGGATGTTCCGCATGGGTCACCCCGCCGACCAACCGCTGCGCATCCGCAAGGAGCTCCTGGTGGAAGCCGCCGATGGCGCCCGGCCGATCCTGCGCGAGCGTACTCCGGTGCGTATGGACCTTTCCCACTCGGGGTGGTCGGACATTTTTTTCCTGGGAATGGATTTCCCCGACGGCGCCCGGGTGCTCAATGTTTCGGTTGACCTCGGCGTGCACGGGCGCGATGACGCGACCCGGCCACCGGTCGAGGCCTACCTGCGCGTCATCGACGAGCCCGTTATCCGGCTGACTTCGGTCGACCTCAAGGCGAGCGCGTGTATTGACTCACTCGGGGAGGTGTTTGACTTTGCGAAAGATTACCTCGGCCTGCTGAAAGCCGCGGTGATTGCTGCCGGCATTGTCCCGCCCGGCATCGAAGGATCAGGTCAGAAGCTTTCCGATCTCCTTGACCGACTTGTTGGCAAGGGTCTCGGGCTCGAGCTGGTATCGTCGGTCAACGACATCCCCAAGGGCTCGCGCCTTGCCGTATCCACCAACCTGCTCGCGGCCCTGATCGGCGCGCTGATGCGCGCGACTGGCCAGACTGATTCGCTGACCGGGCCGTTGCGGGAAAACGAGCGCCGCATCGTGCTTGCCCGTGCCGTGCTCGGCGAATGGATCGGTGGCTCCGGTGGCGGCTGGCAGGACTCGGGCGGAGTCTGGCCCGGCATCAAACTGATTAGCGGCCAGGCGGCGACCGCGGACGACCCGGAATACGGCATATCGCGCGGGCGCCTGATGCCGTCCCACCATGTTTTTGACGAGGATGAGATCCCGGCCTCGGCGCGACAGGCGCTGCAGGACTCGCTGGTCCTTGTGCACGGCGGGATGGCGCAAAACGTCGGGCCGGTTCTGGAGATGGTCACGGAGAAGTACCTGCTGCGCTCGGCGTCCGAATGGACCGGACGCAAGGAAGCGCTCGCCTTGCTCGACGAGTTGATTGACGCGCTCAAGCGTGGCGACATCAAAGCGCTCGGCGACGCCACCACGCGCAATTTTTACGGTCCGCTGCAGACGATCATTCCGTGGGCGACCAACCTGTTTACCGAGACGTTGATTGCGAATGCGCGGGAGCAGTTTGGGGATGATTTCTGGGGTTTCTGGATGCTCGGCGGCATGTCGGGCGGCGGCATGGGGTTTATTTTCGCACCGCATCGCAAAGCCGAGGGGCAAGAGAAGATGCAAGAATTCATGACTGCTGCGAAGGCGCAGCTGAACCACGCGCTGCCATTTGCCATGGAGCCGGTCGTCTACGATTTCTCCATTAATCCGCACGGCACCTATGCTGACATATTAGGCGGGGGTGAAAAATCCTCAGCCCTGCTGCCGCCCTCCTATTATCAGATCACAGTGCCGCAGTTGCTCCGGCGCGAGGTGACGTCGCTCACCGCCACGCAGCGCTTCGACCTGCGCCAGTTTGCGGAAGCCTCGCGCAGGCAGCCGGATTTTGACACGGCGGTCGGGCAGTTGTTTGACACCCTGTTTCCGGATGAGCAAGGCGAGCAGTCAGTGGATGATTCGTCGCTTGGCGAGCTGCTCAGGCAAAACGGATTTGATGAAAAACTTCACGAACAGGTGCGTGCGGATTTGCTCGCGGGCCGGATCGGGCTTGCCCAGAACCGACTGCCTGCCTCGGCGCAGATCGAGGATGTGCATCCGGAAGACGTGACCGACTTGTCCCGGCTCAGTTCTGCCGACGCTGCTCCCGAGTGGGGTGACGCGACCCGGCGTGGCGCCGCGGCGCTCGCCGCCGGTGAGGTTGCCGTTGTCACCCTGGCCGCTGGCGCGGGCTCCCGGTGGACCGGGGGGGCGGGCACCTGCAAGGCGCTCAACCCGTTTGCGCCGCTGGATGGATCCTACCGGACTTTTATCGAGACCCATCTTGCCAAATCCCGCAAGACCGGGGAGGTGGCGGGCACGCCGGTCCCGCACCTTTTCACCACCTCCTACCTGACCCACCAGCCCACCGCCGAGTATCTGGCTGCGGCCGGCAACTACAACTACCCCGGCCCGCTCTTCCTTTCCCGCGGCCAGTCGGTCGGGCTGCGGATGATTCCGACCGAGCGCGATCTTCGGTTCGCGTGGGAGGAGGTCGCCCAGCAGCAGCTCGACGAGCAGCAGCAGAAGGTCAAGGAGTCGCTGCACGCGGCGCTGATCAACTGGTCGCGAAGCATGGGCGAAGCGTCCGACTACACCGACAACCTGCCGCTGCAGTGCCTCCATCCTGTCGGTCATTTTTTCGAGGTTCCGAATTTGCTGCTCAATGGCACGCTGCGTGAGCTCCTCGCCGACCGTCCCCAGCTCAAGACCTTGCTTCTCCACAACATTGACACGCTGGGGGCAAACGTCGATCCGACCCTGCTCGGCCTGCATCTGGCATCGGGCAAAGCGCTGACCTTTGAAGTGATCACGCGTCGTCTTGAGGACCGCGGTGGTGGGCTTGCCCGGGTCGACGGACACCCCCGGCTTGTCGAAGGCCTTGCGATGCCCCGTGAGGACGTCGAGTTCAAGCTCTCCTATTACAACTCCCTGACCACCTGGATTGATGTTGATCAACTCCTGGCGCTTTTTGCCCTGACGCGCGAAGACATCCTCAACAACGATGGGGAGAAAATCAGTGCCGGGGTGCACGCGCTGGCGGCCCGGTTGCCGACCTACCTCACGCTCAAGGAGGTGAAAAAGCGTTGGGGGCACGGACAGGAGGATGTTTTCCCGATCACCCAGTTTGAAAAAATCTGGGGGGACATGTCGATGTTACCTGATGTCGACTGTGGCTACTTCGTGGTCCCCCGGCTTCGTGGTCAGCAGCTCAAGGACCCTGCCCAGCTGGATGCGTGGTTGCGTGACGGCTCGGCCGACTACATCCGCAGCCTGTGCAGCTGGAGTTAGTTGCCTTTTTCCAGACAGTCTTGCCGTGGTTGGACAGGGCGGCATTTTTGACCGGCCCCTTGCGGACCATACTTGCGGACCATTATTCGGTGGTGCCCCAGATTTCCTGCATCACGGCAAAGGCGGCGGGGTCGTGCATTTTGAGCTCCGCTGAAACAAAGGGGTAGAAATCATTGCGATAGAAGTAGGACTCGGTGGCCTCGGCAAAATACTCCTTGTGGTCGGTGGCGGCGTAGTGGCGGACTTTCTCCCCGTTATAGAGCAGCACCTTCTCGTAGCTGCCGGCGGCCATTGCCTTTTTGTAGGCCTTGAGGATGCCGGGGTGATCGAAACCGAGCACCTGATCGTGATAGGCATGGGCCAGTTCGTGGAGAATCACGGCCGGGTGCTTGAGCATCTGCTGGCGGGAAAAAAGGTTGGCGGCGCAGGTGATGTGGACCTTTTTGTTGAGTTTGGGGTCGTAGCCTTTATCGATCAGCCATTGTGCTCCGGGGTGGTACTGCATGGAAGCCAGCTCCGGGTGGGCATGTTCCAACCAGATTTCCACTTTCCTCAATCCCTTGAGGGGTTTTTCGGGCACGAGGATGGCGATCCGCTGCAGGTGGTTGCCCAGCATGGCGATGGCCTGCCTGCCCTCCTCCTGATGCGCCCCGGTGAGTAGTTCGGGGTCGACATGCACCGTCCAGCCTTCGATTTTCTGGACGACGGGTTTGATCCAGCCGATTTTCTTGGCCTTTTCAGGAGCCTTTTTGCCCAGGGCATCCCACTCTTGCGGGCTTGCCTTGGATTTTTGGTATTCCATCATGGTTTTCCAGCCGTCCTCTTTTTTGACCAGCAGCGACTCGAAGTGCAGGTGTTCCTGGTTGCGCTTGCCTTCGGAATCGAGGGTGGAGTAGCGGAAAATGCCGGTCTCGTGTGCGGTGGTCTCATCGCCGACCCTCTGGGAAAACCGGAACTCCACCGTGGCCTTCACCTTGCCCGACTTGGTGTCGGTGAAGTCCTTTTCCCAGCGTGCCAGCGCCACTGAGAGTGGCTGGCTGGTCATTTTAGTGACCGAGACAAGCACCCCCTGCGGGTCGCAGGTGGCCGTGTATCCCTTGAAATCCCCCTCGCGGACCGAGCGTGACACCTCGGCCCAGTAGGCATCCAGTTGCGCCAGTCGAGCGTCTTGTTTGTCGGCGGCGGTGGCCGCCATCTGGGAGACGCACAGGAAGAGGGAAATCTTGAGGAAGCCTGAAAGGGATCGAGGTATTGTCATGGGTGGGAATGTAATTCCCGCTGGTGGATGCCGACAAGATAATTAGTGAGGGTTCCCAGGCCGAGGCGGCTTGGATGGGGCATGATGGCCCCCTTATTTTTGAAACTTGTCATGGGGTGCGGCTGCGTCATGCCGATCTGTTGTGACAGTATCGGGTGCTTTGTCGGCCGCCTTGTTTGAATCGGCCTAACCCCTGAAAACCACGGATCGGCATGCCTCCCCGGCCCTTGATGGTGGCTGATCGGACACGTGCCTGGCCCTGAAAATCTTTCAAAATTTTTCTTGTGAATTCTGGCATAAGACCTAGAACCCGCGGGACGACATGGCTAATTTTTTCCCGCGATGGACCAACTTACTACCGCTTAAGATAGCGGTATGTGTGATTTTTGTAGTACTGGGGCTTACCGCAGCCTTTTCGTATTATGCTACCCCGAAGGCCCAGCGCGTGGGCTACCAGCCCGATCAGCCGATTGCCTATGATCATGCACTCCATGCGGGGCAGGTAGGTATTGATTGTCGTTACTGCCACAGCTCGGTGGATAAATCCGCCAGCGCCGGTGTGCCGACGGCGAATACCTGTTGGAACTGTCACCAGCACATCCAGAAAGGCAACCCGAAGTTGGCTCCGCTGCGTGCCGCCATGGGGGTCGATGCGGATCACGCTCCGATTGAAGGTGCTGTGAAGAAGCCGATCCAGTGGGTTCGCGTTCACAAGTCACCTGACTACGTCTACTTTGACCACTCTGCGCACGTGAATCGCGGGGTTTCCTGTGTCTCTTGTCACGGTGACATCCACAAGATGGAGAAAGTTTATCACGCCAAGGATCTGAGTATGGCATTCTGTCTCGATTGCCACCGCCAGCCTGAGAATCACCTTCGTCCGCTGGAGGAAGTCTACAATCTTGATTACAACGCCGAGGGCTATCTCGCGAAGAATGAGATTAAAAACGAGAAGGGTGAGCGCATCACCACGCAGAAAGAATTGGGTGAGCTGCTGAAGAAAAACTGGAGCATCCATCCGAAGGAGAGCTGCTTCACTTGTCACCGTTAATCGTTTGTCCCCCCGCTATCCTATTTTCTCGAAAACCGCCCCCGTTTTCCCCCTTTATCCTATCTATTTCCTATCAAGCACATGAGCAATCGGAAGATCAACCAGCCAGACACCCCCGTGAACAAGGGCGGCACCAAAACCTGGCGTAGCCTCGGCGAGCTGGAGAGTACAGCACGCTTTCAAGACGCGCTGGAGCGTGAATTCGTCGAGGGGTCGTCCCAGATGGAAACGGAGGAGGAGCGCGAAGTGTCCCGCCGGTCATTCATGAAGCTCATGGGCGCATCGTCCGCGCTTGCAGGGATGGGGCTCGCCGCCTGCCGTCGCCCCGAGAGCCTGATTGTCCCCTTTGCCGATTCCCCCGAGTGGAGCATCCCCGGAAAGCCGCTCTATTACGCCACCTCCATGCCGCGCGCCAAGGGTGCCGTGCCCTTGGTGGTCACCACCCACGACGGCCGACCGACCAAGCTCGAGCCGAACAAGTTGTTTGATCCGCGCGGCGGAACGGACTCCTTCACCCAGGCGTCGATTCTCGACATGTATGACCCGGCCCGGTCCCGCGAGTTTCTCGCCAAGGGCGAAAAGAAATCCCGCGCCGAGTTTGAACAGGCGCTCGCCGAGATTGCCCAACCGGATGCCGCGATCGGTTTTGTTTTCGGTGAGGATGAGTCGCCAACCCGCAGCCGCCTGGTCAAGGACCTGAAGGCAAAGTTCGCCAATGCCCGCTTCTACAGCTACGAGCCGTTGACCGGCGAAGAGCGCAAGCAGGCGAATGCCGCAGCCTTCGGCCCTGGTGCCGATGTGGTGGCTGATTTCTCCACCGCCAAGGTCGTGCTCTCCCTCGACAGCGACTTCCTCGAGCTCGACCAGCAAGGTCCTGTCAGCGGGTTTTACAAAAACCGCTTCATCGAAGGTGCCGATTACACCCAAAAAGCCGACAAGGACGCGATGAACCGGCTCTATGTCGTCGAAGGTGGATTCAGCCTTACCGGCGGTATGGCCGACCACCGCATGCGGATCGCGCCGAGCCAGATTGCCGCCATCGCGGCCGCCATCGCCAACAACCTCGGCGCATCCGTCACCGTCACCGGCGGCCCCGCGCTGACCGCGGAGCAAAGCAAGTGGGCCCTCGAGTGCGCCAACGACCTCAAGGCGAACGCCGGGAAATCGGTGGTCGTCGCCGGCTCGCGCCAGAGCAAGGCACTGCAAAACATCTGTATCGCGATCAACACCGCACTCGGCAACTACGGCAAGACGCTGAAACCCGTGCTCACCGGGCGCGGCGAATACGGCGACATCGAGCAGCTTACCAGCGCGCTCAATGCCAAGAAGCTGGATGCCCTCATCGTTCTCACGCCGGCCAACCCGGTCTACGACGCCCACGGATTTGCCGAGGCGGCGAAGAATACCACCGTGGTGCACCTCGGCCTGCGCACCGACGCCTCGGCCCATGCTGCCGACTGGCACGTGCCCGCCGCCCACTTCCTCGAGAGCTGGAGCGACGCCCGCTCCGCTTTTGGCAGCTACACCGTGGTGCAGCCACTGATCCTGCCCCTCTATAATGGTGTTTCCGAGCTCGACCTCTTGCTGGCCCTTCTTGATGGCAAGTTGTTTGACTCCGCCAAGGACGGCGAAAAGACATCTCCGTCCTACGATGCGGTGCGCAGCACCTTCTCCACCCTGGCCGACGACTCCAGCAAGAGCTGGCTGCAGGTCCTCCGCGATGGCTTCTGGAAAAATTCCAGCTACGCCGCAGCGACGCCGAAGGCGGTGGGTGCCGTTTCCATCACCGTGCCCAAGGCACCGACCCTCGACAGCCTCGAGGTCATCTTTTCCACCGACGGATCGATTTTCGACGGTCGCTACATCAACAACGCGTGGCTTCAGGAGGCACCCGACCCGATCAGCAAGGTTTGTTGGGACAACGTCGCCATGGTTTCGCCGCGGACGGCCAAGGAGATGGGTGTGTATGACGACCTGCTCAAACTTGAACCCACCGGAAAAATCTACGGTTTCCTGGAAGTGGATAAAAACGCAGGGGCCCATCCGCAGGACAAGGAAGGGCGGGATCACACCAACCCGATGGTGAAACTCACCGTGAATGGCCAGGAGCTTGAAGTTCCTGTGATGATCGGATTCGGACATGCTGACAACGTCGTTTCCATCTCACTGGGCTACGGTCAGGGGTTTGACCAGCACGACGAACTGAAGCGTGGCCCGCAGAACGAAAAAGACGTCAGCCTCGTCAGTGTCAACCGGGGTTTCAATGCCTACTCACTGCGCAAGCCGGGCACACCTTACCTCGCCACCGGCGCCAAGGCGGAAAACGCGCACAAGCGATACTCCATCGCCATGACCCAGGAGCACCACGCCATGTATGGCCGCGCTCTCGCCCGTGAAGTTTCCACCGAGCCGACCGATGCCAGCCATGGTCACGGCAAGGACTACGCCGAGCAACTCGAGGGCGTTAAAAAACAGGGGGTCGACTCCCACGCTCCTGAAAACATCTCCCTCTATAAACCCCAGGGGTCGGATACCTGGCACGACAAGGCCAGCGCCGACAAACACCTTTTTGACGACCGCCAACAGTGGGCGATGACCATCGACCTGAACAATTGTATCGGCTGCAATGCCTGCCTCGTCGCCTGTCAGGCCGAGAACAACATCCCGGTCGTGGGCAAAGAACAGGTGGCCATGGGCCGCGAAATGCACTGGATCCGCATGGACCGCTACTTCGCCGCCAAGGAAACCTACGATGCAAAAGGCCACAAGGTCGTCGACAGCCACGGTGACGCGGTGCTCGACGAGGACAATCCCGAGATGATCCCGCAACCGGTCGCTTGCCAACACTGCGAGGCGGCACCCTGTGAAACCGTCTGCCCGGTGAACGCAACCGTGCACTCCGAGGACGGCCTGAACACGATGGCCTACAACCGCTGCATCGGAACAAGATATTGCGCGAGTAACTGCCCGTACAAGGCACGCCGGTTCAACTTCTTCGATTACAACAAGCGCAACCCGCTCATCCATAAAAACCTCTACAAAGGCCCGGCTGGCAAGACCGCCATCGGCGAGGCACCCAGCCTCCAGCGCAACCCGAACGTCACCGTCCGGATGCGTGGTGTGATCGAAAAGTGCACCTACTGCGTGCAGCGCATCCAAGCCGCCAAAGGCAAGGTGAAGGCGAACTTCAAGCAGAAGGCGACCCGTGTCGGCGGCTCATCCGTTGATGTCAAGATCGACGACAGCGAGCTGCGCCCGAAGACCGACACCGTGACCACCGCCTGTCAGGACGCCTGTCCGGCCGGAGCGATCGTCTTTGGCAACCTGCTCGACCCGAAGTCGACCATCCGCCGGATCAAGAGCTCGGACAACAAGCCGGTTCTCAACCGTGCCTACGACCTGCTCAATTACATCGGCACGCTGCCACGCACCTCCTACCTCGCACGGGTCAAAAACCCGAATCCGAAGATGCCCGATGCCAAGGGGGTCGGCCGCGCGACGATCAGCATGCACTAAGAGGCCATCTCTAAGTTTTAAATTCCAAGCACCCATTTCCAACCGCAGACCAGACGGAAGACACGGAGCCTCGAAACTCTGATTCTTCTGACTATTCTGTCAAAAACCAACTGACCATGTCGGATACGACTATAGCAAAAGACCCGAACAAGCCCGTGATTCCTGTCCTGGAGCGTGAGAAGCTGATTCTCAACAACCGTTCCTACAACTGGATCACAGAGCGCATCTGTGGTATTCTGGAGAACAAGCAGCCGGCCATTTGGTGGATGCTTTTCATCCCGAGTGTGATCATTGCCATCGTCGGTGTCGGGGGTGGCCTGTTCTACCTCGTTTCCACCGGTGTCGGAGTCTGGGGAAACAGCAACCGTGCGATGTGGGGATGGCCGATTGTCAACTTCGTGTTCTGGATTGGTATCGGCCACGCCGGCACCCTGATCTCGGCGGTCCTTTTCCTGACGCGCCAGAACTGGCGAACATCCATCAACCGGGCGGCGGAGGCGATGACCATCTTCGCCGTGGTCTGCGCCGGCATTTACCCGATGTTCCACGTCGGTCGTCTCTGGATGGTTTGGTTCCTCGCCCCCATCCCCAATGCCAACGCCATCTGGCAGAACTTCAAATCGCCCCTGCTCTGGGACGTGTTCGCGATCTCGACCTATTTCACCATCTCCCTGATCTTCTGGTACCTCGGTATGGTTCCCGACCTGGCGACCATCCGCGACCGCGCCAAGCCCGGCCTGCGCAAACTTCTTTACGGCATCTTCTCACTCGGATGGCGTGGCGGCAACCGCCAGTGGAGCCACTACGAGGTTGCCTACCTGCTGCTTGCCGCCCTCTCCACCCCGCTGGTGCTCTCGGTGCACTCGGTGGTGTCCTTTGACTTCGCCACCTCCGTGGTGCCGGGCTGGCACACAACCATTTTCCCGCCCTACTTCGTGGCCGGTGCCGTCTTCGGCGGATTCGCCATGGTGCTGACCATCATGATCCCGGCCCGGTTCATTTACGGACTGCACGACCTGATCACGATGAAGCACATCGAGAACATGACGAAGATCATTCTGCTGACCGGAACCATCGTCGGTTACGCCTACCTGATGGAGCTCTTTGTCGCCTTCTACTCCGGCGCCAAGTACGAGGGTGCCGCGTTCTTCTACCGGATCGCCGGCCCGTACTGGTGGGCCTACCTCGCGATGATGTCCTGCAACGTGCTCGCACCCCAGCTGTTCTGGTTCAAGTACTGCCGTGAAAACCTCTGGATCGTGATGGCCGTCTGCATGTGTGTGAACGCAGGGATGTGGTTTGAGCGCTTCGTGATCATCGTCACCACCCTGCCGCGGATGTGGCTGCCAGGGGACTGGAAATATTACAACCCGAGCTGGGTCGATATCATGACCTACATCGGCACCATCGGCCTGTTCCTCACCCTGTTCCTGCTCTTCCTCAGATTCCTCCCCTGCATCAACATTGCCGAGGTGAAATGGACCCTGCCCGAGAGTGACCCCCACCACGACGACAAGGAGGCGCTTGACGACCAGGGTGCCGAGTCGACCGCCGCTTACCAACAAGAGTTCGAGCAAGCCTCAACTTCCAATTCCTAATTCCAAATACCAAGTTCTCCATGACAGCTAAACGCGTTTACGGCTACCTCGCCGAGTTCCAGAGTGCCTCTGCCTTATACAAGGCGGCGGAGAAGGTGCGTGATGCAGGCCACAAGAAGTGGGACTGCTACTCGCCCTATCCCATCCACGGGCTGGACAAGGCAATGGGCATGAAGAAGTCGATCCTTCCCTACCTCGTCTTCTGCGGCGGCACCCTGGGAATCATCACCGCCTTCACCCTGGCATACACCACGCAGGTGGTTATTTACCCGACGGTGGTGCAGGCCAAGCCGGCGAACATCTTCACCACCGCGGCCTTCTTCCCGATCATGTTTGAGCTGACCATCCTTTTCTCGGGATTCACCACGCTTTTTGGATTGCTGGCGCTGATGCAGTTGCCCCGTCTGAACCACCCGCTCTTTGAAAGCCAGCAGTTCCGGCGTGTCACCGACGATGGGTTTTTCATCGCGATCGAAGCGCGCGACCCACGTTTCTCATCGGAGGAAACCAAAGCCCTTCTCGTCGACGCGGGCGGCACCAACCTCGAGCTCGTCGAAGAGCCGGGCGACTAAAACCTTCAATCTGAAATCCTCAATCTGAAATCTTAAATGAGATACTTCTTCTTAGCATTCGCCCTGATCATCGTCATGGTCATTAGTTTCTTTGGCTTCCGCGGCCAGTATTTCAGTGGCACGCCACTGCGGATATTCCCGGACATGGACGATCAGGACTACGTCAAGACCCAGCGCCCCAGTGCCTTTTTTGCCGATGGCATGGGCTCGCGCAAACCGGTCGCCGGCACCGTGCCACGCGGGTTCGAGCCCGGTGGTGTCGATTACGCCTTCGGCGCCGGCCCGAGCTTCGGTAACAGCGACCGCTACATCGACACCGGCAGGATCGGTGATGCCTACGGTGCCGGAATGCCCGGGGAACTCGGCCTCACCGACGAGAACACCGCCGGTTTCCTGCGCCACGGCCGGGAGCGCTACAACGTTTCCTGCATGCCCTGCCACGGTGAAGCCGGAAACGGCAAGGGAACCGTCGCCGTCATCGGTATTCCCACCGTGGCGGACCTGATGAACTTCCCCGAGACGAGCTACCCCGACGGCAAAATGTTTGAAACCATCACCGTGGGCAAGGGCCTGATGGGTGGCTACGGCTACAACATCCCCGTCAATGACCGCTGGGCCATCATCGCCTACGTTCGAGCTCTGCAATCCGCACGTGCCAGTTCCGCCGCGAAATAATACCGCGCATTTTCCCACTTCAAACTGAATACCTCCCACTCAACCATGAGTCACTTTATCACATCCAAAGACATCCCCGCCGACGGCGAGCACATCGAGAAGGGCAAGCTGTCCAAGCCTATTATGGTCAGCGGTATTGTCGCCCTGCTCGGCCTGATCGTCAGCGCCTACTTGTTGTTCAGTGGCAACGAGGCGTCAAACACGCCCAAGGACGGTGTCGCCGGCCGCTACGCCTACTCATGGCTGTTCGCCTTTGCCTTTTTCGTGAGCTTCCCGTTGGGTGGAGCATTCTGGCTGCTGCTGCACCACGTTTCCAACTCCGGTTGGGGGGTGGCCGTGCGCCGTTTGATGGAAAACCTCGCCAGCGTCTTCCCGTGGATGGGAATACTGGCGATCCCGTTCCTCTTCCCCGAGGTGCAACAACACCTCTTCGAATGGATGAACCGCCACCGGGAACTGCTCGGCAGCGTCGATTCCTACGCCAATGCCAAGGACGTCCTGCACCACGGCCATGGCCAGTTTGACCACCTGCTTTACGCCAAGACATTCTACATGAACCTGCCGGCATGGCTCGGCCGTATGATCGGATACTTCGTCGTCTTCGGCGGCTCGATCCTGATCCTGAAAAAAATCTCGGTTGCCCAGGACCACGATCCCAAGCCGGGTGTCGAGCGCCTGGTGCTGTCGCGCAAACTTTGCGCCGCTTTCCTGCCGCTGTTTGCACTGACCGTGACCTTCCTCGCCTTCGACTTGCTGAAAGCGCTTGATTACAAGTGGTTTTCCACCATGTATGGCGTTTACTTCTTCGCCGGCTGCGCCCTCAACGGGATGGCTATCCTCATCCTCACCTCGATCGTGCTGCGCCGCGCCGGCTACCTGCAAACCGTGATGAGCGCCGAGCACCACCACATCATGGGCAAGCTGACGTTCACCTTCGTGGTTTTCTGGGCCTATGTGACCTTCTCCCAGTTCTTCCTGATCTGGTATGCCAACATCACCGAGGAAACCAGCTACTTCCTGTTGCGCAACACGGGCAACTGGAACCTGGCCAGCATCGCCCTGGTCTTCGGCCACTTCGCCCTGCCCTTCATCTTTCTGATCCGCTCTGATGTGAAGAAGAAGCCGGGCCTGATGATTCCGATCACGCTCTACCTGTTTGTCCTGCACGCCCTCGACCACTACATCATCGTTGCCCCCGAGCGCGGTCCGTCACTGACCATGCACGGAGCCAGCGGCCCAAGCCTCTACCCGTCCGGAAGCGTGATCTGGCTCGACCTGCTGGCCTTTGTCACCGTCGGTGCCTTCTTCCTCTTCATCTATCTCCGCACGTTCACCAAGAACAGCCTCTACCCGCATCGCGATCCACGCATTCTCGAATCCGCTAACCTGTTCAACTAGCGGCCCAACATCACTTTTTAATTACTCATACTCTCCAAGGACTATGCCCACACAGTATTCTAACCACCGCGATACTCCGCTACGCCGATTCAACACCTTCTGGTGGGGACTCGCCTACTTCGGTGTCTTCGGTCTCGTGTCCGCCGTCGTTTATTGGATGACGGGCAAGCCGGTTGACGCGGTCGCCGTCGAGCGTGCCCAGCAACGCATGGAGGTAAGGACAACGGTCGATGCCACCCAAGGCGAAATGATGCCATCCGCGGGCGCCATCGATAAGTTCGGCAGCGAAATCAAGACCGGGCCGAAGGCGACCGACCAGTTTGTCCCCGGCACCGAGTCCCATCAAAAAGCCATGGAGGCGCTCAGCAACAGCACCGGTGGCGGCGAAGGGTTCAAGCTTTTCACCGCGAAGACCTGCGCCACCTGTCATGGTGCCGATGCCAACACCCCGATTTCACCCGCCTACCCGAAGTTGGCCGGTCAGTCGGCGGATTACCTGCTCGCGCAAATGAAAGACTTCCATGAGGGCAAGCGCACCAACGGCCAGAGCGCGGTGATGAAGCCGATGATGGCGCTGGTCAACGAGGAGGAACGCAAGGTTCTGGCCGATTGGATGGCCGGCCTTGAAAAACCGGATGTCACCCTCGCCGATGACGCGGGCAAGGCGCTCTTTCTCAGTAAGGGATGCATCGCTTGCCACGGCATGGATGCCAATTCTCCCATCATGCCCCTCTACCCACGCCTGGCCGGGCAAAATGCCCAGTATGCCATCGACCAGATGAAAGCCATCAAGGACGGAACACGATCCAACGGACAGAGTGCCGTGATGCGTGGCATCATGGCCGGCGTCAGTGATGAGGAAATCAAAATCATCGGCGAGTGGCTTGCCGGCAAGAAATAAGCCCGAGAATCTCATTCCCACAAACCCCTTTCAACCACGGAAAAAGCCGAATGCCCGGACGTCAAACTCCGGAAGTTCTGTCCATCCTGTCAAAAAATTCACAAGCCATGCCCACATTAAGTCACGATTCCACGACTGAGGACACGCAATTGCGTTCGGAAATCGACCGCTCCCTGCGTCATCCTGTGATGTTTTTCTTCACCAGCGGAGCCGCCTGGCTCGCGGTATCACTGGTGCTCGGCATCATCGCCTCGGCCAAGACACACAGCCCGGGCTTTCTCGGTGAGTGCTCATGGTTTCAGTATGGTCGGTCCTTCCCCGCCCACATCAATGCGCTGGTCTACGGCTGGGGCGCCCAGGCTGCCTTTGGCGTGATGATCTGGCTGATGGCCCGGCTTTCCCGCCAGCCGAGCCGCAACGCAGGCACGCTGCTGGTTGCCGGACACATCTGGAACCTCGCGGTGACGCTTGGTGTCGTCGGCATCCTTCTGGGTCACGGCAGCGGCAAACACTGGATGGAATTCCCCACCTTTGTCTGGCCCGTACTACTCGCCGCCTACGCCTGCATCGCCATCTGGGTGATGATTTCCTTCCGCGTCCGCCGCGGCGACCACATCTACATCTCCCAGTGGTATCTGCTGGGTGCCACGCTCTGGTTCCCCTGGATTTACCTGACCGCAAATCTTTACGTCAACGTCTTTGATGTCCACCCACTGATGGCCGCGGCCGTCAACGGATGGTTCCGCCAAGCCATGGTCTTCCTGTTCTTCACCCCGGTCGCCATCGCCAGTGCCTACTACATCACTGCGAAGATCACCGCGCGCGCCATCTACAACTACGCCTACTCGGTCGGTGGTTTCTGGGCCCTCGCCATCATCGCTCCATGGGCGGGCATGCATGTCGTCATGGGTGCGCCGATTCCCCTGTTCCTGCAGAATACCGGGGCCGCGGCCACCATGCTCGCCGCCGTCCCCTTGCTCTTTGCGGGCGTGAACATCCTCAAAACCACCGGCGGCCATGCCGACCTCGCCGCCCACAGCCCGTCGCTTCGGTTCACCGTTGCCGGGGTGTTCGGGATGATCGCCCTCGCCGTGCTCGGCGTGATTCTTGCCCACCCGGCCGCCGCCAGATACACCCAGTTCAGCCTCGCCGGCTACGGCTATGAAGTGCTGGCACTCTACGGCTTCTTCAGCATGTGCATGTTTGGTGCCATCTACTTCATCGTACCCCGTGTGACGCGCCGCGAATGGCTTTCCCGCCGCTTGATCCGGACCCACTTTTGGTTCTCGGTCTATGGCGTCCTGCTCATCGTCCTCTTCTGCACGCTGCTCGGCGCATTCCAGCAGGGAGCCGCCCAGGAAAACCATGTCCAGCCATGGAAACAAGCGGTCAACAGCACCTACCCGTTCGCCGTGGGCACCACCCTGGCGTGGTGTGCCATCCTCTACGCCAACATATTCTTTTTCCTCCACCTCACCCTGATGTGGCTCCGCCTCGGCCGCCGCAGCTCGCACCCGACACTGCTTCGCCGCGACCACTCCGCCCTCGGACCGCACGGGCCCGAAGGTGACGTCGATGAACTCGAAAGCGCCGGTGCCTAGTCGGCGCATACCTGATTACTTCCAACTGATTACCTTTCAACCATGACCCTAAAAACTTTTCTCATCGGGATGCTCGCCAGCTTTGGTCTGGCATGGATGTTCATGATTGCCATTCCCGTGGCAAAAATGGGTGCGCTTCCGCCTGTCAAGATGAACGACGAGGAGGACGCGGCGTATTATCAGCGCAAGACCTCGGGCCGCATTCTCAATGGCGCCAAAATCTATGCCTCCAACGGATGCTACACCTGCCATTCCCAACTGATCCGCCCCACCTACCTCGGCCACCAAATCTGGCGCGATGATATCGCCGGCGTGGTCAACGAGGATGGCGATACCCGCCGCGAAACCAGCGTCTACGACTACACAGGCGAAAAATACGCCCAGATCGGCTTGATGCGCATGGGCCCGGATCTCAGCAACTTCGGCCACCGCGCCGAGGCCTACGCCGCCAAGCTGGACATCAGCGCGGAGCAGTGGATCGTCGCCCACCTCCACAACCCGCGCAGCAGCGAACTGCGCCGCGGCGCCCAAGGTGAGAAAATCGACATGACCTGGTCGAACTGCCCGTCCCAGCCGCAGATGTTCGATGAAAAACAGCCCGGCGGCCAAGGCGAGAGCCTCGCACTGGCCGGGAAAACCGCCAGCGGACAACAGGTCGTCCCCGGCGAGCAGGCCCGCGTCCTTGCCAGCTACCTGCTTTCCCTGAAACGAGATGATGCCCTGCCGACAAGCATGGACTACAGTCCCAAGCAACCCCAAGAGAGCAAGTAAGCGACTCACGCATTCCGCCAATTTTACCCATTTGCCCAAAAAAAATGTCCGACCCATCCACAAGCCGACCGGATCTCGACGATAATACCAACGTGATCACGGACGCCAGCGCCGCGGAACGTGAGAACCACATGTTCACCGAAGGTGCCGAACCGATCTCCCTCTGGGTGATTCTCGGCGGCGCCCTGATTGTCCTGATCGCCGGCGGTGTGATCGGCGACAGCTTTTTCGACTTCAAGAACCTCGTGCGCAAAGACTACGTCCGCGCCAGTGCCCCTGGCGCTGCCGGCGCCGCAACGCTGCCCAAGCCGGCGATCGATGCCTACCTCAAGGTGGGCGCAAAGGCATACACCGCCTGTGCCGGTTGCCACCAGCCGGGAGGCGAGGGGAACGCCGCCTACCCGCCGCTGGCCAATTCCGAATGGGTGACCGGACCCAGCCTCCGCCCGGCCCTGATTATCCTCAACGGCCTGCACGAGCCGATCACGGTCGCCGGCAAATCCTACAATGGAAACATGCCATCGATGGGATCGGGGATGGACGCCAAGCAACTTGCCGGTGTGCTGAACTACATCCGCAACAGCTTCGGCAACAAGAGCGATACCCTGATTAGCCTCGAGATGGCCCAGAATGCCATCGATCTCTCCAAGGAGCGCAACGGCGGCCAAATGACCGCGAAGGAACTCGACGCCAAGTACAAGAGTGACATCGAGGGAACCGCACTCGACCCGAATACCCTGGTCGATCCGAAGACGCTGCTTCCCGTCGCCGCTGCCGCGGCTCCTGCGGCGCCCGCTGCCGCCGAGTAAGCAGCCACCCGGCCGCCCGCTCTCATAATACACAATGCCCTGGGGCAGCCATTTGATTGGCCCCATGCTGTAACCCTTCCACCCACCGCCATCCCGTTTTCCCCCTCTTTAGCTCGCTGCCAGGCAGTGACTGCCATAAACCGATTTCATATCACTAAATCCCATCCTGAGAAATCACTGAGCAAAATATGCTTGATTAAGAGCAGTTTCCCGCTTCAATCCCCCCCAAATCATCGATTTCGGCCGCGTTTTCACGATATAAACCGCGGCAGAATCACTTTTTTCACATCCTCTCCCATCTTCAATTCCCGTCATGAGCGACAACCACGACGATCATCACGATCACCACAATCCCGGATTTGTCCGGAAATATATCTTCTCCACCGATCACAAGATAATCGGCCTTCAGTATGGAATCACCGCAATGTGCTTTCTGCTGTTCGGCTTTTATCTGATGATGGTCATGCGCTGGAGTATTGCCTACCCGAACGAGCCGCTGCCCCAGTGGATGAGCTGGCTGTTCACCGAGGACTGGAAAGCCCAGTGGTTGAACGAGGGTAAGCTGCCCGGGACGACCTATAACATGTTAGGTGCCATGCACGGCACGATCATGGTCTTCCTCGGCATCGTGCCGCTCGGTTTCGGCGCCTTTGGCAACTACGTCACCCCGCTTCAGATTGGCGCGCCCGACATGGCATTCCCCAAGCTGAACATGGTGAGTTACCAGCTGTATCTCATCGGCGGCATCATGATGTGCGCCAGCTTTTTCATGGAATCCGGCGCGGCCAAGTCCGGATGGACGAACTACCCGCCGCTGTCGTTTTACAACGACGCCCAGTTTCCGCACCAATTCTGGACCGGCCAGACCCAGTGGCTGATGGGACTGGTGATGCTGATCTCCTCGTCGTTGCTAGGCTCGGTGAATTTCATCACCACCATTATCAACCTGCGCGCCAAGGGGTTGACCTGGATGCGTCTGCCGTTTTTTGTATGGGCGATGCTGGTGACCGGCTTCCTGCTGTTGCTGTCCTTCCCGCCGCTTGAAGTCGCCGGCATTATGCAGGTGGTCGACCGCATGTTCGGTTCGAGTTTCTTCCAGCCGTCCGGCTTGTATCATCAGCAGCTTGGCCTTGCTGACGCCTCCGGTGGCGGTAGTCCGCTGCTCTTCCAGCACCTGTTCTGGTTCCTCGGGCACCCCGAGGTGTACGTGCTGCTGCTGCCCGCGATCGCCTGTGTGGCGGAGATCATTCCGGTGAATACCCGCCGTCCGATCTGGGGCTACAAGTCGATGGTTTACGGCGTCCTGGTGCTTGGCTTCCTCTCCTTCATCGTGTGGGCGCACCACATGTACATGACCGGAATGGGGCCGGCGATCTCGACCTTTTTCCAGACGACGACGACCCTGATTTCCATTCCCTCCGTGATCCTGCTCACCTGCCTGTTGATCTCGCTTTGGGGCGGATCGATCAAGTTCACCTCGCCGATGATCTGGGCCTGTGCCTTCCTGCCGATGTTCGGCATCGGCGGCCTTACCGGCCTGCCCCTGGCATTCAACCTGGTTGACCTGCACCTGCACGATACCTACTACGTCATCGGTCACTTCCACTACGTGGTGGCCCCGGGGATCCTGTTTGGTTTCTTTGCCGGAATCCACCACTGGTATCCCAAGATCACCGGTCGGTTCATGAGTAGGACCCTGAACCACCTCCACTTCTGGCCCTCGCTCATCCTGATGAACACCCTGTTCTTCCCGATGCTGATCCAAGGGATGGCCGGCTTCCACCGCCGCTGGTACAATGGCGGCGACGCCTACCTGAGCTCAGACCCGGAGAGCGCCAACGTCTTTGGCAATACCGTTGCCCAGTACCTGGATTTGAACATCATGATGTCGTGGTCGGCATGGTTGCTCTGCGCCGCCCAGATTCCCTTTATCATCAACCTGTTCGGCTCCATCAAGTGGGGTAGGAAGGTCGAAAGCGACAACCCGTGGAACGCCTGTTCACTGGAGTGGGCGACACCAACGCCTCCCGGCCATGGCAACTTCCTCGAGGAGCCGGTGGCCTACCGTGGCTCCTACGAATACGCCCGCCCCGAGGTTGAGGAAGATTTCTACCCCCAGTGGAAAAAGCCCGTCGAAAAATCCGACGCAGCGCCACAGAAAAACGACTAAACCACCATTTGGCAACACTCTAGCATACTTTTTAAATGGAAATTCCCTACACTGTAGAACCCCGGAAGGATACCGGGTTGAATAACTCGAAGATCGGCATCTGGCTTTTCCTCGCCTCCGAGGTGATGCTCTTTGGCGGCCTGTTTTCCGGATACATCTTCCTCCGTATCTATGCCGATTACCCGTGGCCCGAGCGTACGCTTCCCGTGCTGCCCGGTCTGATCAACACCTTTGTCCTCATCGGCTCCTCGGTGACCGTCGTCTTTGCCTGGGTCTCACTCAAGCTCGGGCAGTGGCGCAAGTTCCAGATCTACATGGCGATCACCCTCGTCTGTGCCGCCCTCTTCATGGTGCTCAAAGGGATTGAGTACCAAGCCAAGTTTGCCCACCAGGCGATCCGGCTGGATGACTACACGGTGATCGAAGGTCACGCCCACCCGCAGGGTGCCCATGATGACCACGGCGGCCATGGCGCCCACGATTCCCACGGTCCCAAGAAAAACCTCAACATCACGGCCGAAACCGTGCAGATCAATCTGCGCCGTGTCGATGACGCCTACTACGAGGTGCTCGGGGCACAGTACGACAAAGGCGGCTTCGTGCTCGAAGATGATGTGACGCTCTCCGACGGCAGCACCCTCGGCAAGGGCGACAAAATCAGCAAGGATCTGATCGATCGTGCGAAGAAGGATTTTCTCACAGCGGTTGCCAACAACAGCGAGCTCGACATTGCCGCCAACCGCGAGGCCTGGGTGGATGTGCGGGCCGCCCTCCCCGGCAAGCGCTACTGGGAAAAGGACGTCAAGGAACTGCTCGCCCAGCGCATCAAAGTGCGTAAGGACGAGCGCAAGGACAAGTACCTGGTGCCCGTCCCCAGCCTCACCTTCGTGGCGGCTTCCGGCCACGCCGAGATCAGCGTCGATCCCTACTGGGGCAGGCTCAGCAACCGCAAGCAGGGCGAAAAAGCCAATCTCAAGCTGAAGGACCAAACACTCATCTTCGGAACCGCCGCAGACAGTTCGATCGGGCTGGATGTCGATGGCATCGACTTCCGCCATACCGTGATGAAAGCCGAGGAAAAAGGCATCGACCCGACCGTCGCGGTCAACAACTCGTGGCTGCTTAAGCATGAGAACATGAAACAGATCTGGGACAAGCACAAGCTGATCACCGCGAAGCTTGAGGAGGAGCTCAAGGCCAAGGGCCGTAAACCCACCGAAAACGACATCTACCGCATCAACTGGCAGGAGATCGCCGGACTGCGGGATAAAACCATGGCGGATCTCGAAAAGATGAGCTACAGGGAGATCCTCGCCCTCTTCCCCGGCGATATCGATGGTTTTGCAGGGCCGAATCACAAGAAGGTGGAATACCCCTCGATCACCGTGCCCCGCGAGCAGGTGCGCTTCGAATCCGTCTTCAGCCCGCGCTGGAACACCTACTACGCCACCTACTTCACCATCACCGGCCTGCACGGCCTGCACGTGATCGCCGGGGCGCTGGTGCTCGCCTACTACCTCTTCTTCGGACGTAAAATGTACAACGAGAACCCCGTGTGGCTCGCCAACCGCGTCGAAGTCGGCGGCCTGTTCTGGCACTTTGTCGACCTTGTGTGGATATTCCTTTTCCCTATTCTGTATTTGATGTAGAGTGTCTCCCCGTTTCCCATCGCGCATTCCACCCCAACCCACTACCCAGAACCATTACCCGGAACCATCCCATGGCTGATTCACCTGAAGCAATTAAAAGGCACATCAAGCTTTACCTCTTGATTGGCGCGACACTCTTCGCCTGCACCATACTCACCGTCGCCGTGGCCAAATTCGAGTTCCTCGATTTTGGTGAGCGGGGCTTTGATCACGTCGATGCGACCATCGGCCTGCTGATCGCCCTTTTCAAGGCAACTTTGGTCGCCCTGATCTTCATGCACCTGAACCATGAGAAGAAAATGGTCTACTGGCTGTTCGGCCTGGGCATCATCTTCGGTATCGCGCTCATGGCGATCACCGGATTCGCCTTCTCGGATCCGATCGAGTTCGAAGGCTTCTTCGGCAGATAGCCATACCCTGCCGCCCCAGCGGCACAAGACCCCACTTCCTCATCCCCACTTCCCATCCCCATGTCCCTCAAAGGTTTTCACATTCTTTTCATCACCCTGGCTACCCTGCTTTGCGTCTTTGTCGTGTTGTGGGCCTTTGTCCTCGCGTCCGCCTCGGGCGGTGGCCTCAAAGTCTTTGGCGGCACCTGTGCGGTGGCGGCGGTCCTCCTCCCTCTCTACGGCATCTCCTTCTACCGCAAAGCCAAGAAAATATAGCACCGAGCCTAAGCGCTGATCATTCCAACCCCATTCCCTCATTACGCCATGATATCACTACCGAATATTCTCGCCTGCTCAGTCTGTATGGGTACCGGCAAAGAGCACCTCGACTCCGTGGCGGCCGGCTACGCGATGCTGGTCATGCTGGTGATCATCATCCCCATGCTGGTCTCGATCATCTTTTTCATCACACGCATGGCAAAACGCGAAAACGCCAATCTCGACCCCGCCCTTTCTGATTAACCCACTCTCCGGGGCGGCCCATCTGCCCGTTCCCGACCCCCTTTCTCAAGCAACTATTCACCATGTCTATCCTCGATTTATTCGGCATCCCAAGTAACTACTCGCAACACGGTGAGCAGGTCGACCAGATGAACTCCGTCATCCACTGGTTGATGCTGGTTCTCTTTGTCGGCTGGACCATTTTCTTTTTCGTCGTGCTGTTCAAATTCTGGCACAAACGCAATCCGACCCCCTCATACAGCGGTGTAAAAAACCATGTCTCCTCGCATCTGGAGATCGGGGTGGTGATTATTGAGGCGGTCTTCCTGCTGGGCTTCGCTTTCCCGCTCTGGGCCGAGCGCACCGACACCTTCGATCGCGTTGTCGCCAACGACCCCGACGCCCCGCGCGTCCGCGTGGTCGGGCAGCAGTACAGCTGGACCTACCACTACCCCGGAAACGACGGCGTGTTCGGTCGTACCGACAATGCGTTGATCACCGGCGACAACTCGCTGGGCATCGATGCCAGCGATCCCAACGGTGATGACGACTTCATCTCCACCTCCATCCTCCGTCTGCCCGTCAACCGTAACTGCATCCTGCAGGTATCCTCCAAGGACGTGATCCATAACTTTGCCATCGTACCCATGCGGATCCAGCAGGATTGTATTCCCGGCAAGGAAATCCCGATGTGGTTCAAGCCCGTCGAGGAAATGGAAACCTACGTTGTCTGCGCCCAGCTCTGCGGCGAGGCGCATGCCAACATGAAGGGAAGCATGGAGGTCATCAATGCCGAGGAGTATTACAAGTGGGCCAAGTCCCGCAGCGACGAGGAACTGGCTAAAAAGAAAAATAGTTCTGCAAAACTAGTCCTGCAAAACTAGTCCGGCTTATCCCGTGATGGAATTCTATCAGGTCGCGGGGTGCTATCCTGTTAACTGATTTTATATTGTCATAATAGGGGTGAATTTCAGATCCTCCTTGCTAGGCAGAGGCAGATTGTTTAGAAGGATACAGAACCTTTTTACAATTTGTGATGCCCACTCCACCCCCCAGAAGCCCGCGCGAATTGGAACAGCAAATGATGGCCGCCGCAACCCACGGTGAGGTTTCTGCAGAGACGCCATCTCCCGCTCCGTCCGATCTGGAGTCCGATGCCATACGACTGGCCAAGCCGACCATCCTCATGGTCACGCCGGAAATCACCTATCTCCCGGAGGGTATGGGCAACCTGGCCCAGCGACTCAGGGCCAAGGCCGGCGGCATGGCCGATGTTTCCGCCTCCTTGGTAAGTGCCCTCTACGATCAGGGCGCGGACGTGCACGTCGCCCTGCCTAACTACCGCAGGATTTTCAACGAGGTGGTGAAAGACCTCCATGACCGCGAGTACCAACTTGTCAGGGACAACCTCGGCGAAGACCGCATTCATCTGGCGGAAGACCGCATTTTCTATCATCGGGATGAGGTCTATGCCTCGGAGAACAAGCTGATGGCACTCGCGTTCCAGCGCGAGGTCATTAACCACATCATCCCGCAGGTGAAGCCGGACTTGATCCACTGCAACGACTGGATGACGGGCTTGATCCCCGCCGTGGCGCGTCGCTTGGGAATTCCCTGCCTGATTACCATCCACAACATCCACACCGAGAAGATGACCATGGCCGAGCTTGAGGACCGCGGGATCGATGTGGCCGAGTTCTGGAACCACCTCTTCTTTGAAAATCCGCCGTATTCCTATGAAGAATCGCGCGACAGCAATATGACCGACCTGCTCGCGAGTGGTATTTTCGCAGCCAGCCATGTCAACTCGGTGAGCGAAACATTCCTGCATGAGGTGGTGGAGGGGAAACACAGCTTTGTCCCCGACTCCATCCGCGGCGAGCTTACCAACAAGCTGCACGCCGGCTGTGCCAGTGGCATTCTGAATGCCCCCGATGTTTCCTACGATCCCGCCACTGATTCAGCCCTTGAGCTCAACTATGACCACAGCAATGTCATGGAGGGCAAGGCGATCAATAAGAAGAAGCTCCAGGAGCGCGCCGGCTTGGTCGTTGACCCCGATGCGCCGGTCTTCTTTTGGCCATCGCGCCTCGATCCGATGCAGAAGGGCTGTCAACTGCTTGCGGACATCCTGTATCAAATGGTTGCCGATCACTCCGACATCGGTCTTCAGGTGGCCATCATCGCCAACGGCTCCTTCCAGAGCCATTTCCATAACATCGTCGAGATGCACGGGCTCCAGGGCCGTGTCGCGGTCGAGGATTTTGATGAGGACTACTCGCGGCTTGGCTACGCCGGCTCTGACTTCATGCTGATGCCATCGCGTTTCGAACCCTGCGGGCTGCCGCAGATGGTGAGCCCGAAGTACGGCACACTCTCAGTGGTGCACGATACCGGCGGCATCCATGACACTGTCGAGCACATGCACCATGATTGCAGCATGGGCAACGGCTTCCGCTTTCAGCACTACAGCCCGGACGGACTGCGCTGGGCGGTCGACGAGGCGGTCGGTTTCTACAAGCGCTCCTATGAGGAAAAGGAACGCACACTCTCGCGGATCATGCGTGAGTCGGCGGAACGCTTCAACCACACCACCACGGCGGCGTCCTACATCGCACTGTATGAAAAAATGCTCGGCCAGCAGGTGGGCAGGTAGGCGCTGAGCTGCATAGCCATCGGTGAGCAGGCCAAGAGCTGTTAAGCGGAACCACGATTTGCACCTCCGGACTTCATTTCCCGGACTTCATTTCCTTGTCGAACCCGATAGGCTGCTGTATGAATACCAGGGAAGATTAAACGCATGAACCGCTTACTTGCCTCCCTGCTCCAGCCCCGCATATTCCTCGGGCTTGTGCTGATCCTGTCGGTAGGGGGGGTGTTGATTTATGGGGCGCTGACAGGACACCTTGAAATTTGGGTAGCCTACCTGGATTCGGACACATTGAGCATTGTGTTGGGGGAAAGCCGGATTTCAATCTACTTGTTGCTGAAGGCGACGCTGATCATTATTGCCCTGCTTTGGCTTACAGGGGTGGTTTCGCATTATGCGAATCACCGCATCAGAGCCATACCCGGGCTTCGCAAGGGAAACAAAGCACTGCTCAGCAAAGTCATCCAGATTGCCATCTATTTCTCAGCACTCTTGTTAGGAGCACATGCATTGGGAGTCAATATTGCCGCGCTTGCCATTGTGGGCGGAACGGTTGGCATCGGCATCGGCTTCGGCCTGCAAAAAATCACGTCCAATTTCATCAGTGGGATGATCCTGCTTTTTGAAAAATCGATTGAGGAGGATGATCTTGTGGAGTTGAACGGGGGGGTGCTCGGCTACGTGCGGCAAATATACGCGCGTTACACGCTGATAGAGACCATTGACGGCAAGGATGTGATGGTGCCTAACGAGGAATTTATCATTCAGCAGGTGACCAACCTCTCCTACAGCAATACCCGCGGCCGCATTGAAGTGGCTGTCGGTGTTTCCTATGACTCGGATGCCGAGCTTGCCATGGAGATCATGCTCGACGCGGCAGCCAGCCACGCCCGCTGCCTGACCGAACCCAAACCGTCCTGTTACATGGTCGAGTTTGCTGATAGCTCCGTTAATCTGGTGCTTTATTTCTGGATAGCCGATGTTACCCAGGATCGATGGGGCCCGAGGAGCGATGTGATGCGTGAGATCCGCCGCCGTTTCCATGAATCAAATATCACCATTCCGTTTCCACAGCGTGATGTGCATCTTATCAATGACCAAGGGGTCCAACCCCAACCCGCCGACAGACCATGAGTGATCCCGTGCTCTTTGCCTATGGCTTCAAAAAAGGCGGCGGCGTCACCGCGGTCGATGCCTCGGCCGCCATCAAGGCCGGCGACCCCGTCTGGGTGCATCTCGATTCGAGCCATGGCGATATCAGGGAGTGGCTCAACGAACACATCGGATTAGACGATCATTTGCTGGACGCACTCTTGGATGAGGAGACACGTCCCCGTGCAATCAGGGACGAGGATGCCGCCCTGATCCTGTTGCGCGGGGTCAACCTCAATGCCGACGCGAGCCCGGAGGATATGGTGACGCTTCGCGTTTATGCCGATGCCCGCAAAATAGTCACCATGCGCGGCCGCAGGCTGATGGCGGCGACCGATGTCGAGAACTTACTGAAGCGCAGCCAAAAGCAGATCACCAGCGGTAGCGTCCTGTGCAGCCTGCTTGACCACCTGCTTGACCGCATGGCGCCCGTCCTCGACTCTCTGGACGACACACTGGATGCCACCGAGGAGCTTGTCGTCGCACAGGGGAACGCGGACTTGCGGGGCGAAATCAACGCGATACGGAGACAGGCGATCCTTTTCCGCCGCTACATCGCGCCCCAGAGGGATGCCATTTTTCAGATCAGGAACCTCGGCTGTGACTGGCTGGACGAGATTCAGCACGAGCACCTCATCGAGAGCCACAACCACGTGCAGCGCTACATCGAGGATCTTGACGCCATGAGGGAGCGCGCCCAGATCGTCAAGGAGGAGTTGGCCAACATCCTCAGCGAACGCATGAACCGGAACTCGTTTGTCCTCACGGTGGTGGCCGCCATTTTCCTGCCGATCAGCTTCCTGACCGGCTTGCTCGGTATCAATGTGGGCGGCATTCCAGGCGCGGGCAATGATCAGGCGTTCTGGATTTTCGTCATCATCCTCGTACTGGTGGTCGTTTTCCAGGTCTCTCTGTTCAAGAGGATGAAGTGGTTTTAGTGGACATGGGCAGCCGCCACCCCTATGCACGGGCGTATGTCCATCCACACCATTCTCACCCATCCCGGCGGCGCGCATAAGGATGACTTTCTCGCCTGTAGTATCATGGTGGCACGACACGGCGTTCCCGTCGTCCGCCGCGAACCGACGGAGCAGGAGCTCGACGATCCCGATGTCTGTGTGCTCGATGTGGGCGACCGGCACGAACCCGGGAAAAACAACTTCGACCACCACCAGTTCCCGCGCGATTACACGCCAACCTGCGCCATCTCCCTGGTGCTGCAACACCTCGGGCTCTACGAGGACGCCCGTCTGTTTTGCGACTGGCTTGAGCCTGCCGAGTGGTTCGACACCCGCGGCCCTAACAAGACGGCCGAATGGCTCGGAGTGAGCCGCGATGTCGTCTCGAAAATGAACTCGCCGATCGATATCTCGATGCTGCGTCGCTTTGCGCAGTCGCAGCGGCTTGAGGCCGGCGAGCCCGTGTACGAGCTGATGCGGATGATCGGCCAGGACCTGCTCGACTACCTCAAGGGCGTGCGGGAAAAGATCGACTTCGTCGCGGCGCACGTCGAGCGCTGGGAGATCAGTACCGGGGGCGACTGCTTCAGCGCGCTTTTCCTGCCGCGCACGGAGCCCGGCATCGACGACGCCTCCGGCGGTCTTGCCCGGTATATTCTGGTGCAGGGGCTCCAGCAGGAAGTCGCGGCCATCGTCTACCCGGACAGCCGGGGCGAGGGCTTTGGCCTGGCGAGGTTCAACGACCACCCCAAACTCGACTTCACCCGCATCGAAACCGATGACGACGTCCACTTCGCGCACAACAGCGGATTCCTCTGCAAGACCAGCGCGACCGCGTCGGTCCGGCTGATGGAGATCCTCGCCGGGGCGTGGGGTTAGGTGGTTTGACAGCGCTTTCGCCCGGGTCGGTTTGCCGACTTTCCTTTCAGCGCAGCCGAACTTCATTTTCGCAGCTTGTAGGACACATTCCCAACTCACGGGTCGGTTGCTTGGGAACGGCTTCCGTTTCGGGAACCGGGAGGGGGGTCTTATCCTGACCGCCCGGTAAGTTGTTAGGGAGAGATTTGTTGCATCAACCCCCTGTCACCCTATAATCGGTGCCCTCGACCACCTCACCTCCGAAAGCAAATTTCTAGCAGTCAGTTGAAGCCATGGACCGAGCCATACTACGACTATAGAAGTGATTTTTTTTGAGTCTCCCTAATTATTCCAAATATCCCGCAATGAAACCCTCACAATCAGAACGACTCACTCGTCGACATGTACTCAAGGGTGTGGGCGCGCTTGGCGCGCTCGGCGCAATGAGCTCGACGGCACTGGCTGCTGCCAAAACCGCGCCGAAGGTGACCTTGAAAGAGGGTTCTGTGATCGTCTTTCAGGGTGACTCGATTACGGATGAGGGTCGCAAAAAGGAAATCACTGAACCGAATGACACCAAAGGTTTGGGTAGAGGCTACCCGGCCATGATCGCCGGAAGCTTACTCGGGCAGCATGCTGATTTGCAATTGAAGGTATATAACCGGGGCATTAGCGGAAATAAAATTCCGGACCTTGCCGCGCGCTGGCAGCGGGACGTGATCGACCTGAAACCCGACGTCCTCAGCATATTGATCGGAGTGAATGACCTTTGGCATCAGTTTGCTTTCGGAAGCAAATATAAGGCAACCCTCAAGGACTATGAGGACGGATACCGGAAACTCATCCAGCAAACTCAGAGGGAAGTTCCGGGTGTGCAGATTGTGATTTGTGAAGCCTTCACTCTCAGGGATAGCGATCACTTCAAGCCATTGGCAAAGTACGCGGCGGTTTGTCGAAAACTTGCGACCGAGTTGAACCTACCCTTCGTGCCCTATCAGTCTGTTTTTGACTCAGCCACTCGATCTGCGTCTCAGCAGTTTTGGCTTTGGGATGGCATCCACCCGACTGTTCCGGGGCACGCCCTGATGGCAAGTGCATGGCGTAGCGCAACAGGGCTTTGATCAATCCACCTCTCTCATCTGCAGCGAGGGGTCAGTTTTTGATTTTACAAGGCAGCCCGCCATCTTCCCCCACGCACAATGCGCTCGACCACCTCACTGAAAAAGCAAACTCCCGGCGGCCCTACCCGAGGAACCGGGAACTGAGTGCGGCGAGGCGCTCGGCAAGCTCGCCTGCGGTGGGTGTGAGGGGTAGCAGGGAAACATCAGCCAGGTCCCAGCGGAAGATGGCCTTGTAGCCGTCCCACTCGCCCTGGCCGCCCGTGGCGATCATCCAGCCGAGCGCCTGATGGTTTTCCACCATCGGGTAGCCGACGAATTCCTTGATGCCCTTGGAGTAGGCGTCCAGCCACAGCAGGGCGAGCAACAGGGTGCCGATGCCGCGACCGTGGTCGCGGTCGAGCACGGTGCAGGAGAACTCGGCCTTGGTCGGGTCGTTCGGGTTTCGCCAGTAGCTGGCGGCGCCCATGCCGGGGTACTTGCGGGAGTTGTCGATGACGGCCCAGATCGCATGGCTGTCACCGTCGGTGGTGAGCAGGCGGTCGAGCATGCGATCGCCGATCACCTCGCCGGTGCGTGTCCAGAAACGTTGGTAGCGTGCCTCCGGCGAGAGCAACTGGTAAGCCGTGGCCAGGTTCTTCCGGTCACCGGGGCCGAGCGGCCTGGCGGAGACCGGGGTGCCGTCGCGGAGCTTGAGGGCGAGACGTTGGTTTTCTGGGGGCATGGCGATGGGGTGCGGGGCAAATGTGGGTGCCGATGGTCCACGGCACCGTATCCCTTGTGATGGGGGAGTCAAGACCGGCCAACCAGCCAACCATCCTGCTGCCCTTAGCTACTGCTTAAAAAATGCCAGGCATATAGTGATAGACATTTTCGTTAGATCTGCTAGGTTGGCGCCATGAAAACAGCTGAATCCCCAGAAAGTAAGGTGAAGAGAGGGTTGACTGATCTTGAGAAGGCCGATTGTAAGACGGGTCATATGGGGGGTAAGACGGGGCGGATTTACCGGTCATGGTCGGGTGGGCGGCGGCGGATCCTGGGTGGGGAGGCCGACGATTACTG
>JBFERY010000026.1:0-31613 GCA_041548785.1 Oceaniferula sp. | reverse complement strand
TACTTCACCGCAGGGCTCGCCCTTGGGAGCCGCGGGTTTGTCGATGCCTTGTATCAAAAGAACCGAGGGAAATTCGGACCGCAACGGAAGCGGGGGGCAAAACCCTTGGCCGGGGGGCGGGAGTCGTCGCCCCCATCATGTATACAAAGTGGGGATGCCGAGTCCGGGCTTTACGTGCTGAAGTGATGAGGAATTAGGCGCCATAGCATTGAAGTGTCGGCTGCCATTTTTTTGGCGTAAGCGCTCAACACAGCGCCATCCGAAATATCTTCAGCGCAGTGTGAAAGGCCGAATTGATATCGTAGCGGATTTCCGAATTAGTGTCGGGTAATTCCTGATAGATTCCCACGCTCTGATCGTATTTTGGTTCCGTTTTGGTTGTACTGTGTGTTTCAAGTACGACGGCAGGGGCAATTTTCCCAAGTTTGACGGCCACACCCGTGGGGTTATCACGAGGGGGGAGGGAGATTGGCTAGGGGATGCGAATGGGTTCGACGTGACGGTCAACAAAGCGGATGGCGAGGAAGCATTTGTCCTTGGTGATACCGGGACCCATCAGGATGGACTGGTTGGTGCCTTTGTGCCAGACGTGGGAAATCAGGATGTCGCGTCCTTTGAAGTCGGTCTTGCTCGGGTACTTGGCATTTTGCGCCGGAGCATGGTAGGTCTGTGTGAACAGGGTGTTCGCTTTGTGCCAGGCCTGTTGGAGGTCGGTGTGGTATCGGGTATGGTCGATTGCGTCGGAGCGCAGGGTGATTTCGTTGAGTCCGCCGGCATCATTCCATCCGAAGTAGAGGTGGTAGGTGAGTCCGGCAAGTTGATGTTTGCATTTGAAGCTGCCATTGAGGCCGGTGCGTGCGAGAAAGGTGCTCTGCACGGTTTGTGTGACGAGGTCACATTGTTGCAGTTTGCGAATGACGGTGCCGCGGTTGTCGCCGAACTCGAGTGGGCCGTAGATGCCGGCATGGATCGAGTCAGAGGAAAACAGCACAATGCCGAAGCAAGAGATGAGGAGGAACCTAACAAGCCGGGGGAGACGGGAGCTGTAGAGGAGGGAGGTCACTGGCGGGGCATGCCTTTTGATCAGGTGGAGTCGGTTTTCCCCGGTCATGCGTGCGTTAATGATTTCCATTCGTGTGGGCTGGGTCTCGCTGTGACACGTGAACATGGCCTATGTCACATGATTTTCCCCCGCAGGGTGTCGGTGACCATTTTCGGGTTGGCTTTGCCTTGGGAGGCTTTCATGACCTGTCCGGTGAGGAAGTTGAGCAGTTTGTCGTTGCCGGCCTGGATCTCGGCGACTTTGTCGGGGTTGGCCGCGATCACGGTATCGACGATCCCTTCGATGGCGCCGGTGTCGGCGGGTTCGAAGCCCATGGCCTTGGCGACGGCGGCCGGTTGTTGGTCCGGGTTTTCCCAGAGTGCGGCGAACACCTCGCGGGCCTGGTTATTGGAGATGGTTCCGGCATCGACGAGTTGGACCAGCTCCAGAATGTGGCTGGCGGGCAGCGGGCAGTCGAGGATGCTGGTGTTATTTTCGTTGAGCTTGGCGAGCACGCTGTTGGTGATCCAGTTGGCGACCTTTTTTCCAAGTTTCGGGTCGGTGGCGGCTTTTTCGAAATAGTTGGCCAGTGATTGGTCGCTGGTGAGCACTCCGGCGTCGTAGGCGTTGATGCCGAAGTTTTCCTCAAACCGCTGGCGTTTCTCGTGCGGCAGTTCGGGGACCTGGGGGCGCATTTTTTCGATCAGGCTGGCGGTGCGGATCGGCAGCAGGTCGGGTTCGGGGAAGTAGCGGTAGTCGTGGGCGTCCTCCTTGGTGCGCATCATCTGGGTTTCGCCCATGGTGGCGTCCCAGCGGCGGGTTGATTGGATTTGCGCGATGCCGGCATCGAGTTCCTCGGCCTGGCGGTGGATTTCGTGGTGCAGTGACGCTCTGACGGCGGAGATCGAGTTGAGGTTTTTGAGTTCGATTTTCTCGCCGAGTTCCTGTTGCCCGTGGGGGCGGAGCGAGACGTTGACATCGCAGCGCATCTGGCCTTTTTCCATGTCGGCGTCTGAAATGCCGCCGTAGATGAGGATTTGCTGGAGTGATTTGAGGTAGGCGAAGGCCTCCTCCGGGGTGTCGATGTCGGGATCGGAAACAATTTCCATCAGGGGGGTTCCGGCACGGTTGAAGTCGATGGTGGTGTTATTGGCGTGATGGGTGGATTTGGCCACGTCCTCCTCGAGGTGGATGCGGGTGACCTTGACGGTTTTGCCGGGGTTGGGGATGGCTTTCTGGACTTCCTTCGGGTAGGCGAGATCGTAGAGCGGCACGCCGCCGCCGATACAGAGTGGCAGGTCGAACTGGGTGAGCTGGAAGTTCTTGGGCATGTCCGGGTAGAAATAGTTTTTCCGGTCCCACTTGGAGACTTCGGGCGTGGTGCAGTCGATCATCATGCCGGCAAGGATCGTCTGTTCGATGGCGTACTGGTTGAGCACGGGCAGGGCGCCGGGGAGGCCGAGGCAGACCGGGCAGACGTTGCTGTTGGGTTCTTCGCCGAAGCTGGTGGCGCAGGCGCAGAACATTTTGCTATTCGACTTGATCTGACAGTGGACCTCGAGGCCGATAGTGACGATGTAATCTGAGATGGGCATGGTGGATATACACACGTGGCTCGCGTGCGTGGGACGAATTAAGCGGAACAACGGGGGGACTTCAACGCTCGATTGCGGCACTTTTCCGTGTGGTCCTTCCTTGTTGAGCAGATTACGCAGAGAATTGTGTCATGAAAGAAATGCTCTCAAAGAAATGCTCTGGAAGTTTTGTTGATGTATGCAATAGTGACCGCGTGGCTGGGCTCGCAAGCAAGCGAGCAACAGTCGGGCACGACCCTGAATCATCCAACGACCCAGATTACCCTTATTCCACTGACCATTATGATCAAGAAACTACTACTTACCCCCATATTCCTCGGCCTTGCCTCGATGGCAGGCCACGCGGACGAAGCCGCCGGCAAGGCCGCCTACATGCTTTGTGCCGCCTGTCACAACCCCGACGGCACGGGCCTGCCGATTGGGGACAAAAAAATGGCGCCATCACTTGCCGGATCCAAGGTGGTCACGGGTGATGCCTCGGTGCTGGCCTTGGTGGTTCTCAAGGGCATCAAGAAAGAGGGCACCGAATATATCGGGATCATGGCACCTCTGGAAGCGGCTTTTGCCGACGATCAAAAGCTGGCGGACGTGCTCACTTATGTGCGCTCGTCATTTGGCAACACGGCGGCAGCGGTCAGCGCGGAAGACGCCGCCAAGTTCCGTGCCCAGTGGAAGGACGAGAAAGAGCCGGTGACCCGCGCCAAGCTGGCGGAGCTTACCAAGCCGGCCGAGTAGCCTGTGTTCTCGAATTTTTTCCCTCTGAAAGTCCAAAAAGCGGAACGGGTGACCGTTCCGCTTTTTTAAATTGGGATCGAATGTCGGCCGGATACTCGGCCGGGCGGTTGGCGGTCTAGCTGGCAACCTTGGAAGAGGTTGGCAGCGCGGAGACTTCGTCCCGGTATTGGCTGGGTGAGCCACCGTGGAACTTGGCAAAACAGCGGTTGAACTGGGAGAGCGACTGGAACCCGACCATAAACGCGACCTCGGAGATACGTGCGTTTGGCTTGAGCAGTTCTTTTTTGGCCCAGAGGATGCGGGCGTAGTTGACGTATTCGGTCAGAGTCATGCCGGTGGCCAGTTTGAACTGACGGCAGAAGTGGGACTCGCTCATACCGGCGACCCGGGCGGCCTGGGGCAGGGTGATCGACTCGTCGAGCTGGGAGTGGATATATTCGCGGGCCTTGCTGATGGACACCGGTTCCTCCTCGTTTGCGGCGATGGCGAGTTTTTCGGCTTGGGCGGAAAGTTCGCGTGCAAAGTGGTCGAGCAGGGTGACCATGCTCTGGTAGCGTTCAGGGCTGACAACGCTGGTTTCGAGGTAGGCTTTTTTGAGGGTTTTGAGTTGGGCTTCGGAGAACATCTCCCCATCGAGCTCATTCATGGCGTCGTCGAATCCTTCCTGTGTCGGGGGTTTTTGAAATACCTGTCCTGTTTTCAAATAACCGACGACCATGGTGCCCGCGTAAACCGGGATGGAGGTGGCGCTCAGTCCGGCAAAGCAGTCACATGAAGTAGGCCCCTTGATGGCTGACTTGTGCATCAGGTCGCGGTTGACCTTGATGCAAGCTTTGCATGCCGCTTCGCAGAGGTTGAGTTGTTCGCAGAACCGGCTCTGGTTATCCCGGTGTTCCGTGAGATGCCATGAATTGGGATCGGCCTGAACGATACGCATGGGCAATCCGGTGGCGGATCGGAAGGCCGTTTCATACTCGCTGAAGGATTTGCTCTCAAGTAGGCGCTGGTAGATGGCCTCAGACAGGTGGTGAATTCTTTCTCCGCTCATTGCTGCCCACATTGTATCGTACTCGGTCTTTTTTGGCAATGAATTCGTTGGAACGACTGTTTGCTGGGATTTTCAGGCCTACAAGTGACAGGGAGACGAGGGAGCTCAGAGGCATGAGGATGGCGGCAATCAGGGGATTCATGTGGCCCGCCAGGCACACGGCTATGGCGATCAGGTTATAACATAGGCTGAAAGCAAAGACGGTGCGTACGGCGCTGGCGTGGCATTTGGCAAGTCTGAACATGGCGGGAATGAAGTGGAGGCCGCTTGAAAGGAAGTAAAAATCGGCCTTGGCCTCGAGCAGGCCCCGCCCGGCTACGGCACCCGTGACGGTTGCCGCGTCGAAGGCCAGCGAGTCGTTGGCCCCGTCTCCGAGGAACAGGCTGTGACCGGGGTCGATTTGGCGAACCAGGTCGGCTTTGTCATCGGGGCTTAAGCCGGCATGCACATGATCGGGTTGGATTCCCAGCAACTTGGCGATGTGGTTGACGCGATCATTGTGGTCACCGCTGAGGATGTGAGGGTCGTGGTCGCGCAGTTGTTGCAGTGTATCGGCGGCTTCAGGGCGCAGGGCCTCTTGAAACTGAAAACGGGAGATGAGTCGACCGTCACAGCGGAGTTCGCAGCCGGCACCGGTGGCCTGCATCGCAGCGCAGGACGTCCCGTCCCAGCCGCATTTGCCGAGTGACCATCTGTTGCCCTTGGCGGTTGTGAGGTGCGTGCCGAGTCCCGGGATCTCATGGACGACGGGTGGATCGTTGGTCCCTGCTTGTGTTAACAGGCGCTGACCGCGGAGCCCGAGTGAGCGCATCACGGATCGGGACAGCGGGTGTCGGGAATGGGCGCAGAGCAGAGCGAGGAAGGTGGTGCTTGGATCGTCAAGCTTGTCGAGCTGGTCGGTAGCGACCAGTTCGGGCAGATCCATGGTGAGGGTGCCTGTTTTATCGAAAAATAGGGTTTTGATCTGTCGGATACGACTCCAGAACGCCGGTTTGCGGATGAACACACCGAGTGCGCGCATGCGGCCGGATGCCAACTCATCGGCGAGAGGCAGGGCCACGCCGAGTGCGCACGGGCATGAGATCACGAAGACGGAGATGGTAACCTGCACTGCGGTGGCGAGTGGTTCGCCGGAGATCATCCATGCAAGTCCGCCGCCGATCCCGAGAAGGAAGACTGCGGCGAGGTAGTAACGCAGGATTTTTTCCATCAGCGGTGATCGTGATGTTTGTTCGCTGGCTTGGAGCAGTTTGGCTAGCAGGGAGTTTTTCCAGTCTTCTTCCGCGGAGAGAATGGCGGCCTGCCCATCTTGTCCCTGGCTTAAGTTGATGGCTCCCGCGGGGACGAGCATACCGGGGCTTCTGTGGACCGGATCAGGCTCGCCATTGATCCATTCGAGTGAAAAGTCGGCGCTTCCTTGCACGAGGACGGAGGAGACCGGAGCGGTCTGCCCGGCGGGGAGCAGGTAGTGGTCGCCGCATTGAATGGCGTCAATTTCGATGGTTTCCCCGCTGTGGGCATTTTTGACATTGAGCGGAACGGGGGTTTGTTCGAGCAGGCGATTGCGGTTGCGTTCGACGGCGGCAGTTTGCAGCCATCGGCCGCCGAGCATGAGAAAGATGAAGATGGCGACAAAGTCGAAGTACATCAGGCCCTCATGTTGCCAGATCCATCCGGCGACTGACCCGAGGTAGGCGAGTGAGACACCGAGGGCGATGGGCGTGTCCATGTGGAGGATTTTGGCCCGGATGCTATAGAATGCGCGTTTGATGAACCATGATCCTCCGACCAGCATGGCCAGCGTGGCGGACAGCAGGGTGATGAGATCGAAAATGCCGGCGAAGGCGAAGTCCCCGGGCATGCCGAGGTAACGGGGTAAGGAGAAGACCATGGCATTCAGCGCAAACGCGCCGCAGATGCCGAGCCGGGCCCCGAGCTGGCGGAATTCCCCGCTGTGTTGACTGCCTGGTTTCGCCGAGCCGAGCAGGTAGCCAAACCGTTGTAACTCTTGGGCGAATGCGACGAGGTCATGGGCGTGACGCGACCATGTGAGATGGATGCTCCCTGTTGTCGGAATGATATCGCAGCGGATGGCGCCGGCGCTACGGAGGAACAGTTTTTCGACCAGCCAGACGCAGCCGATGCATGAAATCCCCTGGAGGCTGCCCGTGAACTCGGTGGTTGCGGAGTCGGGTGTCTCCGCCTCGTAGTTGGCAACCGTCTCCTCCAACCACGAGAAATCGTATTGCTGAAACGGCTGGTCGCGCAGCGGTGTGGAATTCCCTCCGCGTTTCAGGTCATAGAATTTTTCCAGCCCGTGTTCGTGGATGAGTTGGTAGACGAATTCGCAGCCGGTACAGCAGAAGCCCGAATCCTGCTGGCAGGGTTCAAGGGGGGTTTCACAGTGAATGCATTGTCCCGACACGCTGAAGAGCTAAACGGAGAGGTTGGAGAAGGGAAGAAAAAATCGGGAGTGCCTGGCCAGGCCAAGACACTCCCGAACAACCTCAATAAGAGAGGGAAAGGGGGGGATTAGAAGGTGAGGACGACATCGAGGGTGATGCGGCTGTCCATGAGGTTTTCGTTCTCGTCAGTGAGGGGCAGCTCATAGGCGAGACCAAGGTCCGCGTTGTCGCAGAGTTGATAGCGGACACCGATGGCTGCGGTAACGATGTTACCGTTGTCGCTGCCGTTGGCGGCACCGAGGTTGAACAAGTCACCGCCTTCGAAGGATACGACAGCGGGAACCGCCCCGCCGACCTGATTGGTGAATGCGGATTGGCCAGCCCCTTCCGAGAGCACGCCGTACCAGTTGAGCTCAACCAGGCCGTAGAGCCGGTCGGTGATGTTGTATCCGACGTGTGCGCTGGCGAATGCTGTGGTCGACTCGGCATCGGAGTCGAACGGGAGGTAAACGCCGAGTGCTCCCGCGAACTGCCAGTCGTTGCTGAGCTTAAGGGCGGCCAGACTGAGGTTGGCACCTCCATCGCCATTGCCCTGAAAGACCTCGCCGTCGCCGGTGGGTAGTTCGATGGTCAGTGAACCGCTGACAGCGAGTTGCTGCACGGGATCAAGGATGAAGGCATACTTGAGGCCGGCGGCCAGATCGGCGAAGCCTCCGCTTTTGCTTAAGGTAGCGTCTGGGTTGAAGTCGACGTATCCGTCCTTGGTGGCTACGATGGACAGGCGGTCATTGAGCGCGTATTCAAACTGGATGGCGTAGGCGTTGACGTCTCCGTCGACTGGAATGCTTCCTCCGCCGGCGAGGGAAAGCTGCGACGGCAACTTATGGTGCATGTAAATGGCGTGAACGCCGGTGCGGGGAAGCGCGAGATCGAAAAGTGTCGGATTGGAAATCGGACGGCGGGCGGCATCAAAGCCAGCGGGTGCTGGTGGACAGCAGGACTTCTCGGAAGCGGGGCCCGCGAGGGCGGCGGAAGTGACGGCGGCGGCGCACACGGTGGTGGCGATTAGTTTTTTGGTCATAGAGTTTGTCTGTTTGTTTTCGTCTGTTGGATTTCGTCTGTTTGTTTTCGGCGGCACGGCGGATCCTTTTCTCGGGGCTGACGCGCTCGGGTTGGATAACTTGCGGAGCATGACCGAAACTGGCCAACGGGTCAATTCGTTACCTGCTATTGAATGTGCAGAATCTGCTTTCATCGGCCCGCCGGGGATCCGGGCGGTGATGCTGCGGTGGATGTGTTTGCTGATGACCGCAACTGCGGGGGCAAAGTGGGCTGGGCCTAGCCACATCATCCGTAGCGGGCATCCGGGTTCGTTGTTGGCGAGCTTTGCTCCATCGGGTCACCCTCGGTCGAGCTTGGTTCCGGAGCCAGCAGCGGTGTGGGGTCGAACAGGAGACGTTTGGCGATAAACAGGGCGGCGAGCACGGCCAGGCTGCGTTGGAGCAAAGTGGTGTATTTGGGGCCGAGTTTGAGTTGGATTTTGTGCATGCCCAGCTGGGTCGCCCAGAGCAAGGGGACGGTGCCCAGCCCGAAAGCCAGGGCGAACTCGGCGCCGAGAAGGGCCGAGCCTGTGGTCAGGCAGACGGCAAAAAAGAGATAGAGGGGGGCGCAGGGGAGGAAGGGGGTGGCGAGTCCCATGACCAGCGCGCCGCGGGACGCTGAGACTTTCATCGCCTTGAACCGGAGTCTGCTCGTCCAGCGTTTGAGGAATGCCGGCCGCGGGATTTTTTTTTCCAGTCCGGACGCGATGACGATAAAGGCCATGACCAGAACCCATGGCAGGAGGCTGATGGACGAGTGGTGAAAGAACTCGAGCGGTTTCGAGCCCATGGCGCCGAGCACCGCGCCGATGCCGGTATAGGATGCCAGGCGTCCACCGTGGTAGAAGACGGCGGCGCCGTAGCGGCTTGCCTCGTCCTTTTTCAGCGCGGTCAGTGAGCATGCGATCGGGCCACACATGCCGGCGCAGTGGATGCTGGTAATCGCGCCGGCCAAAAAGGCGAGGGCAGGCGTGTTGATGTTTTCAATCATCGTTCTGATGCGATGCGGGCGCGGCGGGTTCTTCCCGGTTCTCTTTCAGTAAGGCCTCGGCTTCTTCGGGCGTGCGTTTGTTTCCCGAATGGTTTTTTGCGAGCATATAAAAGACGACCCAGCCGCTGACAATGACGAGGTAGAGCAGGGCGATCAGGATCCACGGGCGTTTTTTGGGCAGTTGAATCATGGGGTCAGGGCTCTTTGGATGGGGCGGTTTCCGCTTTGTCTTTCTGTTTCGCTTCTTCTTTGGCTTGGATGATTTTTTTCCGGTAGAGCTTCGGGCTGGGGCCGAGGAAGCTGACTTTGTTGTCGACGGTAGTGTTGTCTTTTCGGGACGTCACAACAATCTTGAATTTGAAGGTGCCGTCGTATTTTTCCGCGGGTGCGATAACGACGAGGTTATAGGTTTTTTTCTCCTTGGCCTGGAGGATGATTCCCTCGGTGGTGCCGCTGGTTGAGACCCATGCGGGGGCGTCGGCGAGGCTGATGTCGAAGGTGGTTGCGGCGTTGCGTTTGTTGGACAGGTGGATTTGGTAAATGTTGCGCACGCCGGTATCATCCTTCTGGTAGGGTGATCCCTTCATTTTGTTGACCTGCGCGTTAAAGGGGCGTGCCTTTTGGTACATGGTCACTGCGAAGGCGGTGGTGCCGAGGAGCATCAGGGTGAGGTAGACAAAAATGCGTGGGCGGATGATTTTGGTCTTGATGCCGTTCAGGGCGTTATGGGAGCTGTAGCGCACCAGTCCCTTGGGGCGGTCGAGCTTGACCATGATTTCATCGCAGGCGTCGATGCAGGCGGCGCAGCCGATGCATTCGAGCTGGAGGCCGTCACGGATATCAATGCCGGTCGGGCATACGTTGACGCAGCGGCGGCAATCGACGCAATCGCCGCTGTTCGGGTCGTCGGCTTTGCCCCGTGGTTCGCCGCGCCGGCTGTCATAGCCGATGACCATGGTGTCATCATCTGAAAGGGCTGATTGAATGCGTCCATAGGGGCACATGACGACGCAGAACTGTTCACGGAACCAGGCGAAGCAGAAGTAGAGGATGGCGGTGAGGATGGCGATGGCACCGAACGAAATGCTGTGTTCGCCCGGGCCTGCCTGGATAAATCCATAGAGTCCCCTGAGGGAAACAAAGTAGGAGATGAAGATGTGTGCAATCAGGGTGGAGCAGAGGATGAACAGGCCGTGTTTGACGCTGCGCTTGAATAGTTTTCCTACGGTGAGTGGTGCGTTATCGAGTTTCTTGCGTGCCGGGGCATCCCCCTCGACAAAGCGTTCGATGGCCCGATAGACATGGTCGAGGAATACGGTGTAGGGGCACGTCCAGCCACACCAAATCCGTCCTAACAGGGAGGTGACGAAAAACAGGATAAAGCCCAATCCTGAGATGAAGAAAAAGAGGACCCAGAGGTCCTGCACGTCCAGGCTGATGCCAAACAGATGGAATTGCCGGCTTGCGGTATCGAGAAAGACAGCAGGATTGCCATTGATGGGAATCCACGGCAGGGCGGCGTAGACGATGATCAGAGCAAGCCCTATGATACGTCGGGCCCGTGTGAACTTTCCGGAGACGTCGGCGGGGTGCAGTTTGTAGTGCGATCCGTCAGGATTGATGGTGGTGACGGAGTCGAGGTTCGGATTTTTTTGTTCGGCCATGGGGTCCTGTGGTTCGCTGGCACAGGGGGGCTGTGTCGGGTGGGGCTGGTGGCGTTATTTTTCGACGTGAGGGGCCTTGCTGACAACGTAAGCGACGGCTTTAGCCGCCTTTTCCGGGCCGAGCAGGTCTTTCCATGGCTGCATTTTCTGTCCGTTGAATCCCTTGGCGTCGGCGGGGCTTCCGTTCAGGACCAGGTTGAACAGCTGCATCGGCTTGCCGCCGTATTCCCAGTGGTCGTCGATCAGCGAGCGGCCAATGACGCCGCCATTGAGGTCGGGTGCGTGGCAGGCGATGCAGTACTGACTGTAAATGGCCTTGCCTTCGCTGGTGATGGTTGAGTTGGTGCTCCATTCGAGCAGGACTTGGTCGTCGAGCTTGTCCATCATGGCAACGAGTTCTTGATTTTTTTTGCCTTCGATGGCCGCCATCTTGGCGTCAATTTTCTGCGTCGGCGTTTGCATGGAATCGGTGCTGTAATAAACGACCCAGTATCCCACGAAAAATACGATGGCGATATAGAAGGTGAACAGCCACCAGTTGGGCAGTTTCTGGTCGAACTCCTGGATGCCGTCGAACACGTGCTCGCGGAGAATCGGGCCGTCTTTGACCGAGGGTTTTTTGGATGGAGTGGTAAGATTTTGGCTCATTGTCTAGTGGGTGTGGGATGTTTCCGAATCATCATCGAGGGGCAGGTGGGCGACACGATCGTCATCGCGACGAGCGCGCCATGCCCTGATGATGATCAGGAGGAAAACGGAGAAGGTGAGGAAGAACGCGACGCCTGCCTGGAGGGCGGCGCCTTCATCGGTGACGATACCTTTGAACATGATAATGGATGGTTAGGGGGTGGTTTACTCCGCACCCGACTTGGGCTCGGTGCCGGTATGTTTTTTATCGGGGTTGATAATGGCTGGCGCGGATTTTTTCTTGTCCTCGACCTTCTCATAGGCGCCGAGTTTCTGGAGGTAAGCGATCATCGCCACAATCTGACGCTCAGCGAGGGCGGCGGCGATTTCGGCTTCGTCCTCCATATCGTCCATGTCCTTGGGAAGTTCAACCTCGGATGCCACGAGATCGGTGGCGATTTTGAGTGCCTGGGAGCGTGCGCCTTGTTCGATTTCGTGCTTGTTCATGGGTTCGTAAGGGACACCAAGTCGGGTAAGGGCTGCAATCTTGCCCGGCAGTGCCTTGAAGTCGGTGTTCTTATCGATCATCCAGCGGTAGCTGGGCATGATGGACCCGTCGGATGTGCTGCGTGGGTCGACCATGTGGTTGTAGTGCCAGCCATCGGAGCGCAGGCCGCCTTCACGGGCGAGATCGGGGCCGGTGCGTTTTGACCCCCACTGGAACGGGTGATTGTAGATGGACTCGCCGATGCGGGAGTAGCCGCCTTCGAGGTTGTTGCCGTCCTTGTCCTTGAGTTGGGACTTGCCGTAGCGCAGGATGTCGCCTTCCAGCATACGGATCATCTGCGAGTGGCAGTTGTAGCAGCCCTCGGTGATGTAGAGGTCGCGCCCTGCCAGTTCAAGCGGGGTGTAGAGCGTCTGTTTGCGGTCCTCCATGTATTCGCCTTTTTGGGCGATGATGGTGGGGATGATCTGGACGGCTCCGCCCAGGGCGGCGGCAATGAAGACCAGGATGGTGAAGGGGACCCAGTTTTTCTCAAGGGAGTCGTAGAGTTCAGCCCACCGACCCGGGTTTCGGGAAAAGACCCAGACGGCTTGGGCGGAAAGGCCGCAGGCGATGACCAGGGCCCCGATGTCCATGCCCTTGGGCAGGAAGATCCAGAGGATCACAAAGATGATCACCCAGAAGCTGTAGGTGATGGGGTCGTTGCGGAAAATAAGTCCAAGGCCGCGGGCGTCGTCTGTGCCTTCAGGTGCTTTTGCAGGAACTTCTGCGGTGGCATCAACAGCGGTGCCCATACGCATTGTCTTGAAGATATTGATAGCCAGCATGATGAAACCGCTGAGGTAGAGAAGTCCACCGATACCACGGAACAGGAGCATGATGTGTTTGGCCTGGGTGACGGTAACAAAATTACCGTGCTTGAGTGTGGTGCCGGCCTCGTTGGTGGCGCTGAACATGAGGCCTTCCATGATGCCGGAGACCCACATGGATGCGACGTAGAGAAGGATGCCGACGGTGCCGATCCAGAAGTGCATGTTAGCCCAGCTTTCGCTCCAGAGGACGCTGTTGCCATCGGCGCCTTTTTTATTTTTCCAAAGACGGGGAGCTAGCCAGTAGAACATGCCGGCGGCCATAAACCCGTTCCAGCCGAGCGTTCCCGAGTGCACGTGACCGATGGTCCAGTCGGTGTAGTGGGAGAGTGCGTTAACGGAGGAAATAGCCATCAGTGGCCCTTCGAAGGTTGCCATGCCGTAGAAGGTAACCCCTGCGGCGAAAAATTTGATGACGGGGTCGGTGCGCAATTTGTCCCATGCGCCGCGCAGGGTGAGCAGGCCGTTGAGCATGCCGCCCCAGGAAGGTGCCCAGAGCATCAGCGAGAACAGCATGCCGAGCGTCTGCAGCCACTGGGGAAGGGCGGTATTGAGCAGATGGTGCGGGCCGGCCCAGATGTAGATGAACACCAGTGCCCAGAAGTGGATGATGGACAGGCGGTAGGAGTAGACGGGGCGGCCGGCGGCCTTCGGCATGAAGTAATACATGATGCCGAGGATCGGAGTGGTCAGGAAGAAGGCGACCGCGTTGTGGCCGTACCACCACTGCACCAGGGCGTCCTGCACACCTGCGAAAATGGGGTAGGAGTGGGTCAGGCTGGTGGGCAGCGAGAGGTGGTTGACGATGTAGAGCATGGCCACGGTAATGATGGTGGCGATGTAGAACCAGATGGCGACGTAGAGGTTCGGTTCACGGCGTCTGGCCAGGGTCCAGAAGAAGTTGATGGCGAAGACGACCCAGATGAGGGCCACGGCAATGTTGATCGGCCAGATCAGCTCGGCGTATTCCTTGCCGCGGGTCAGGCCCGCGGGCAGGGTGACGGCGGCGGCGACGATGATCAGTTGCCAGCCCCAGAAGTGGAGGCCCGAGAGGAAATCCGATGCGGTCCGGCACTTGCATAAGCGTTGGGTGGAGTAATAGACGCCCGCGAACATCATGTTGCCCACAAAGGCAAAAATGGCCGCGTTGGTGTGCAGCGGGCGGAGGCGGCCAAAGGTCAGGAAGCTCACCCCCTCGGATTTGAAGTAGCCGAAGGTGAGATACTCGAGGAACTTACCATTCATTTGCCAGAAATTCAGTTGGAAGGCGGCGATCACTCCGACAAGCATCCCGACGAGGCCGAAAATGATGGAGGCGATCATGAAGCGACGCACGGTTTTGTCATCATAGACAATCGTGGTGGTAGCGGCATTGGTGGTGGTATTCATGGATTATTGTTAGATGTTGTTTTGCCGGGGTGCGGCTTGGGTTGCCGGTCGTGGCTCTACCGGGGCGTCATCCTCGAGGGGCATGAGGGCATGGTGTTCGATGCCTCGCTTGTGAGGTTTTCTCAGCTCACCGATGAAACAGACGACAAAAATCGCAGCAAGGCAGACACTGATGAGGATGGTTAGCGCGAGGACGTTCATGGAAAGGTGGCAGGTCGGCTGGGATCTCGAAGAAAGTATCAGGGTTTTTTCAATGCGCTTCGCGTATTCTGCATATACCTGCGCAAATTATTGCGCTGGATGTGTGGTGAGGTAGGTGAGGTCGGTTTTTTGCAGAAGCGGGATGAAGTCGGGCTGGGCGAGAATGCGTGTAATGGGGGCCGCGGCGAGGAGGGCGCGAGGATTTCCTGAGACGGCGTGGCGTTTGATGTTTTCCTGGTACGCGAGATCAAGGAATTCGGGGTGGTTGACCAGGCGGTTCAGGGCAGGATCCCCGAGGAGCTTTTTCCTTGTCGGTGGGTGGTGGTACATCACGAGGATCTGACAGATTGCCAGTTTGCCCGGGGTGAAAAACGGGTCGGTGCTCTGATGCCATTGCCCTACGGAGCTGGCGTCGAGCGCGTGTTTGGCTTGAAGCAGGAGGGGGGTGGCGCGGCTGGCCGCATTGGCCGGATCGTCGTTCAGCATCTGGAGGCGGGTGTCGCGGAGCTCTGCGAGTGATCCGCCGTAGCGGATGCCGGTGAATGCCAGCCAAATGATGGTGAGCCCGGAGCAGAGGCTGAGCAGGGCCGCGGGGAGCCCGAAGCCGATACGCTTTCCAGTGCTTGAGCGGTTGAAGGGGTCGACGAGGAAATTGAGCAAGTAGCGGCAGATGAAAAAGACGACGAGTCCGGTGACGCCGGCGATGATTTTCGGGGCCCACGGGCCTGGGTGGTTGATCCACGGGCCGGTGAGATCGGTGGCGTGTTCGTGGCCCCAGAGTGTGGTGTAGCCGGCAATGCCGAGGCAGACCATGGCGAGCACGGTGCGGATCAGTCCCTTGAGGAATCCGATGATGGCAAAGGCAACGACAACGATCCCGATGATCCCAGTGGCGCCGAGGTCTTGGAAGTTCATGGGGTGGAGTCGGGTGCTACCCGAAATGCGGGCCGCATTGCGCGGTGTGGAGCAGAGCATGGTCGACGAGCACCAGAGCGGTCATGGCTTCGACGATGGGGACGGCGCGCGGCAGCACGCAGGGGTCGTGCCGACCCCGGCCTTTCAGTTCGGTGTCTTCATGGCTGCTGCTGACCGTTTGCTGTTCGGTCATGATGGTGGCGGTGGGTTTGAAGGCGGTGCGGAAGCTGATGTTTTCGCCGTTGGAGATCCCGCCTTGCACGCCGCCTGAGCGGTTGCTGCTGGTACGCACGGTATCGCCGTCCATGTGGAATGGGTCGTTGTGTTCGGCGCCTGTGAGTTGGGTTCCGTCAAATCCGGAGCCGATCTCGAAGCCTTTGGTGGCGGGCAGGCTCATCATCGCCTGGGCGAGCGATGCCTCGAGTTTGCCGAAGACAGGGTTGCCGAGGCCGACCGGAGCATTTCTGACGACACATTCGACGACGCCCCCGACGGAGTTTCCGGCGGTGCGCATTTCCTTGATGAGGTCGGTCATGGGGCCGACGGCATCGGGGTCGCCGGTGCGGACGATATTGGACTCGATGGTTGCGGCGGTGACGGTGGCGGCGTCGACCTTGGCTTCGATGTGTTTGACGGATTGGACCCAGGCGAGGATTTCGAGGTCGGGGAACAGTTGGGCGAGCACCTTGCCGGCCACGGCGGCTGCGGCGACGCGGCCGATGGTTTCACGTGCCGACGCCCGGCCACCACCGTGCCATGCGCGGGTGCCGTATTTGGCGTCGTAGGTGTAATCGGCGTGTGACGGGCGGTATTTGTCCTTCATTTCCGTGTACGACGACGGGCGTTGGTCCTTGTTTCGCACCAGGATGGCGATGGGGGTGCCGAGGGTCTGGCCTTCGAAGACGCCTGAGAGGATTTCGCAGGTATCGCTTTCCTGGCGGGGCGTGACGATTTCGCTCTGGCCGGGGCGGCGTCGGTCGAGCTCGTGCTGGATGTCAATTTCAGACAGGGGGATGCGGGGCGGGCAGCCGTCGATGACGACGCCGACGCCGCCGCCGTGGGATTCGCCCCAGGTGGAGATGCGGAAGAGTTGACCGAAGCTGTTGGACATATCTGGGAGGAATCTGGCAGGTTGGGAAAAACATTCAATGCGCGATTGCGACGCGGGAGCAAAAAATGGAGTCCGGCGAGAACTGGGCATTTCCGACGTTTTTCCACTGGCAGCGTCTGTCATTATCAGGAATAGTCGCGCCATGTTCCGCGTCACGTTTTGGAGGTATGCTTGTTCCGGGTTATTTGTTCTTGCACTGATGTCCTATGGGCAAGCGGTGGGTCAGGGCGGGGAGCAGGTGTCCCCCCTTGTCAAAACGACGATTAAAAAGCCCTTTGCCATGGATCAGGTGGTTGATGAACGGGTGGCGAAAATGGCGATTCCCGAGATGCGGCCCGAAATGGTCGGGGTGAAGATGGCCATTGCGTCGCCGTCGGAAAAAGCACGGGCGCATGTGAAAACGGGGTTTGCCCTGGTGCATGCGCAGTGGGATTTTGAGGCTTACCGGCATTTTTGCGCCGCGTTGGCAGGGGATCCGGACTGCCTGATGGCGTATTGCGGGGTTACGCTGGCTCTGGCCAAGCCCTACAACGAGTATGCGAAGTACCGCATGGCAGCAGTCACCCGGATGCTGGATTTGGTCGATGCCGATGAAGCCCGGGTGAAGGCGGGGAAGATCGAGCGTTTTCCGGCGGTCGAGAAAGGTTTTGCCCTGGCTACGGCGACGCTGGTTTCCGCCAGTCCGCGGGCTGCGGGGATGATGTTTCAGCGGTTGGGTGAAAAATTCCCCCATCTGATCCAGGCGCGGCTGTTGTCGGTGTTTCTAACCCGTGGCGGGTATGATGTGTTGGGGTCACCCACGCCCGAGCAAAAATTGGCGATCGAGAGCACGCGGGAATTATTGCGTGAGTATCCTACCAATCCGATGGTGATCGGGTTCTGGTTGTCACTTAATGCGGAGGCGCCGGCGTCATCGATTAACCTTAAAAAGGAAGTTCTTCCCTACGCTCGTTATCTGGCCAAAAAGTGCCCGGAGGTGCCTTCATGGCAGCATGCGCTCGGGCATTACGAGTGGCGTGCCGGCAATTATTTACTGGCGGAGAATGCCTTTACCAGGGCGGCTGATCTTTACGGCAGGTGGATGAAACGTGAGGGTGTGGGGGTTAACGATTGTGAGGGCTATGTGCGGGCGAAGTGTTACCTGGCCAACACGCTTTATCAGCGCGGTAATTTTCTGGCGGCCATGGAAGTGGCCAAGGAGCTGCGTGCGATCAAGCTGGACCCGGACCGGCCGACTTCACCGGGGAACCAGATTTTGCTTTGGCGTGCCTACAGCCTTCCGGCCCGGCTTTACATCGCCCATGGTGCCGATGGGGATATGGATCGGGCATTGAAGTCGTTCCCGGCCAAGGAGGAGTTGAAGCACTTTGTTGCGCATCCGAAGAGCCCGACGCTGGCCGGTGTGTATACGGAGGCGCTCAGTGCCTATCTGGGCTGCCGCAAGGCGATTGATGACAAGGCGATGGCGGCGGCGGGGGTTTTGCATAAAAAAAAGTTCCGGAGCTACATCGTCGCGATGGCCAAGGTTGCCAATGGCGCCAAACGATCGCCCGACTACTCGCATTACTTCAACGCGGGTAGCAGTCTTGCTATTTACGATATGGAATTAGCGGGTCTGGTTGCCATGCATGGCGCCAAGGACATGCGGATGACGGCATCGAACTGGTTTCGCTCTGCCCGTGACAAGCAGGGACTGGCCTCGATGATGATGCCCCCCCTGGTGATGACGGCGATGGAAAACCGGCTCGCCGAGTATTACCTGGGAATGGGAAAGAATCAGGAGGCGCTGGATGCGTATACGGCGGGGGAGAAGCGTTATCCCAACAACGTGGCCTCGATGACGGGGATCAAGCACTGCCTTGAATTACTGGGCAGAAATGACGCCGCTGCCATTGTGCAAAAGCAGATCGACATGGTGAAAACCATGAAGTAGGAGCAGGCTGGAGGTCACTTGACTGCCGCGAGTTGTTCCTCTGAAACGCCACGCAGTGTCATCGCCCGGATGATGGTGGATTCGATCAGGTTGTTGGGGCAGGACGCGCCGGCGGTGACGCCGATGACGGCGGGCTTCCCCTTGAGGATGAGGCCGGGGTATTCACTCTGGATTTCTTTTTTATGTTCCAGGTCATAGTGCATGATGTGTTCAAGCGACTCGATGCACTGTGCGTTGCGGATAAAAAACGTGGGTAGGTTCTCCTGCCCGATCTCGGCGAGGTGGGTTGTGTTCGAGCTGTTGTATCCGCCGACAACGAGCAGGATGTCCATCGGTTTTTGCTGGGAGGTGTCGAGCATGGAGAACAGGGCGTTCTGGCGTTCCTGGGTGGCACCGCAGATGGTGTCGAAGACGTGGTAGTTTGACTCGTCGCCGTCGCGGTCAATCACCGCCTGACGGATTCTGTTCTGAAGGTTTTCAGTTTCGCTTTGCAGCATGGTGGTTTGGTTGGCCACGCCGACACGTTGGAGATGGAGATCAGGATCGAAGCCTTTGGAGCAGGCGTTGCCAAACTTCTTCATGAAGGTCTCGCGGTCGCTGTTGCCACGGATGTAGTCGCACACCTCGTCGGCGTCCTTGAGGGTGAGGATAATGAGATAATGTCCGTTTTTTGCGGTGCCGAGGGCTCTTGATGCGGTGGCGCGGGTTTCCTCGTGGTCGGCCTTGCCGTGGATGATGGAGGTGACCTCATTTTTGGCGTAGTCGCGGACGCGTCGCCAGACCTTCATGACGTCGCCGCAGGTGGTGTCGATGACGTGGCAGCCGATCTCGCCGAGTCGGTCCATAAAGGTCATGGGCGCGCCGAAGGCGGGCACGATGACCACGTCCTCGTCGGTAAGCTGGTCGTAATCCTCATTCATTTCCCGCCAGGGCAGCGAGACGATCCCCATGTCACGCAGCTGACTGTTGACCTCGGGGTTGTGGATGATTTCGCCGATCAGAAAAATACGTTGGTCGGGAAACACCTTGCGGGTGGCGTAGGCGAGGTCGATGGCGCGCTCGACGCCATAGCAGAAGCCGAATTGTTTGGCCAGGCGGATGGTGGTATTGCCGATGGTGAGTTCGCCTCCGTGGGAGCGGAGTTTTTCCACAATGGATGAGCGGTAGTGTTGCTCGACCTCTGCCTGCACGAGCTCCATGACATCGGGCCGGCGGACGTTGACGCGTTTTCTTTTCGGTGGGGTTGGCTTGGATGTTGAGTCACTCATGGTCGGGGGGAAGTAAGTCCAAAAACGGGTAAATGCACGTCCTATTTTGCGTGGGTGAGTTTGAAAGGCAGCGAAAGCAGGAAAAAAAACACGCCGGCGATGCCGATCAGTATGACTATGTAACTCGGCCAGCCCGGCATGACATCGAGCAGGCTGGCCCCGGCGGGCTTTCTCATGAGGAAGCCAAAGTTGGTTTGCAGGGCCAGATTGACCAAGAATGCGGCGCCGGCATAGACCAATATCCAGACAAAGGCGGTCATTGCCGCCCCGGGGCGCGGCCTCCAGCCGAGTCCGAGCGGCAAAAGCAGGGCGGTGACCACAATCACGCCGTGCTGGAGAAAAAAGGACAAAAAGACCGGATTGGGGAAATCATAGGCAAGGTTCGGCGTCAGCAGTCCCTGCAAGGTTCCCGCCAACCCCCAAAAGTAGGAGAGTTCGCAGAGTAGCGGATGCCGTGTGATCAGGGCGAAGCCACACAGGAAAGCCGCGATGTCGCAGAGGTGCAATGGGATGACGGCATCCAGCGACAATGCGCCGCCCATCAATTCCCAGGCGGCGAGGTTGAAAGGGTAGGCGGCAAAACAGCAGAATGTCAGCAGGGTGATGCCTGATTTGGCGCGTGCCGAATATTCATTTTTTCTGCACCGGCGGATGATCAGGAACGCGACCGCGGCGAGCGAGACCAACATGCCGACGTGTCCCAGGCCGTAAAGTTCAAATGCAGCAAGCATGTCTTTTACTAGGCCTAATTACCTCTCGATGAAACTGTAAACTTGAAACATTCCACCGTACGCGATTCAATGGCGTTCCATGCGAGGCACTATTCAGAGTACGATGATCCGCGCCTCTGCAGGTAGTGGCAAGACCTGGCAACTGGCGAACCGGTTTCTTGCCTTGATGGTGTTAGGTGTCGCGCCTGAGAAAATCATCGCGCTGACATTCACGCGCAAGGCGGCAGGCGAGTTCACCGGGCGGATCATGACGCGGCTGGCTGTGGGCGCGAGCCATGACGATGGTGCCAAGGCACTGTCGGACGAGTTGCGAAAAATCGTCTGCGGGACTGGTTCCATACCGGCGCTGGTCGCGGGGTCGTCCATCGATCTTCCGGCCATGGACAGGGCATTCTTCCAGGGTAAGCTCGAGGAACTCATTGCCTCGCTTGACCGCCTGGCCTTGTCGACGCTTGACAGTTATTTTGTGCGCATCGTGCGCAACTTTGCGCTTGAGTTGGGGCTGAGCGGTTTTGATCTGATGGAAGAGTCGGCCGTTTCCGCCGAGCGGCTGAGCGTGATGGCCCGGATCTTTTCCAACCAGCAAACCAGCCAAGCTGAGCGTGATGCGTTTCTGCAGTCGTTTAAACAAGCCACCTGGGGCGAGGAGGAGAACAGGTTGTGCAAGACGCTGGAGGACTTTGTCAAAAAACACCAGAACCGCTGGCTTGCGGCACCGCAAGCTGAGCGCTGGGGCGGGAAGGATCTGCTTTGGGCAGACGGCTGCCCCTATGCGCAGGGGGATATTGCGGGATTGGCCCGGAAGTTGCGTGCAATGTTAGGTAAGCCGTGCAGTCCTCACGTGGTCTATATGAAAGGCTGGATTAAACTTTGTGACCTGCTCGAGGGTTACGTGCCAGGGACGCCGGTCAAGGCCAACGCCCAGCTGAAGCGCGCCGTGCCGCTGTGGGCCGATTACGAAGGTGGCGGGCTCGTTGAGGAGAAAAACAAGTATGAGATTTCTCCTGAACTAGGTGCCGTAATGACTCAGCTCATAGGTGCCTATATCCGGTCTGAGATCGAGGTCCGGATGCGGCGCACCCAGGGGCTCTATGCCGTCATCAGCGCCTATGAACAGAGCTATCACCAACAGGTGCGCAGCCGCGGGCGGCTATGTTTTTCCGATCTCACCCTGCTGCTTGCCGGTGAGGGGGCCATGAGGATCTGGGATGAAGAGTCGCGCAACCTGATTGATTACCGTCTCGATGCCCGTTATGATCACTGGATGTTAGATGAGTTTCAGGATACCAGTCAGCCGCAATGGAAGGCGATAGGGAATCTGGTGGATGAAATCATGCAGGATCCGGAAGGTCAGCGATCGGTCTTTGTGGTCGGCGACAGCAAGCAAAGTATTTACGGCTGGCGTGGCGGCGAGCCGAAACTTTTTGACGACTTGCAGGAGCACTACGGCGATCGTCTTGCCGAGTGGGACATGGACCGCTCCTTTCGCTCGTCGCAGAAGGTGTTGGATCTGGTCAATGCCGTCTGTGATTTGTCGGCGGACAAATGGCGTGGCATTTTCCCGTCAGCGGCGATCGATCGCTGGGTGTATCACGCGCATGAACCTGACCGGAAGAAGCCCGGGCACACCCTGGTCTTGGAAACGGGTCTCGACGCCAAGGAGTCAAGTAGCGACGAAAAAACGGCTGCGCGCTATGCCTGTATGAAGGCGCTGATTGAGAAAGTTGATCCGATCAACCAGGGTCTCACCTGCGCCGTCCTGGTGAGTAAAAACGCGCAGGTCACCGAGATTGTGGACTACTTGCGCCGTGAGTTGCCGCAGGTTCCCGTGGCCTCGGAGTCGGAAACCGTGGTCGCCGATGGCCCGGAAGGATCGGCCATCCTTGATCTTTTCCGGTGGTTGCGCAACCCGGCACATCATTTGGGCCGGTTGCACGTCGCGTATTCACCCCTCGGAAAGGTTCTCAAGGAGCTCAGCGCGACGGATGAGCACGGCGGTCAGTGGCACTGGCTGAGCGGGCAGGTGGCCCGGCGTGGGGTCGGGCCGCTGGCGCAACGCATCATTTCCGCCCTGCGTGAGCAAGTGGCAATCTCCGCGTACGGCGAATCGAGACTCAACGAAATCCTCGCCGCGGCCAATGATTTTTCCGCCCAGGGCGGCAGCATCGACGAGTGGGTGCATCTGCTCGAATCCCGGTCGCTGCGTGAGACGACCCGCGAGGGAATGATCCAGGTGATGACCGTGCATAAATGCAAAGGCCTCGGCTTTGACGTCGTTATCCTGCCCGAACTCGGCGGCCGCAAAAAATTCACCGATGCGGGTCGGCTTGACGCCCTGGAACGGAAAGGTCAGCTCGGGGCGACCGAGTACATCATCAAAAAGCCGTCGCAGGAGATTTGTGAAGCCGACAGCGCACTCAAGTCGATGATGGCGACTTGGCAGGCCGATCAATGTTACGAGCGCTTTTGCAACCTCTACGTGGCACTTACCCGTGCCGTGCATGCCACCTACTGCATCATCGACCCCGTTCGCGACGGATGGAGTTGTCAGGAGAAGTATGACGACTGGATACGTGAGGCGACCGGTGAGGCGGCCGCGCCTGTGAGCGAGGCTGAGATGGAGCTGGGAGGGGAAAGCTACGGTGTGCTTTTCGAGTCGGGGGAATGGATGGAATCATGTGGCGGAAAGCAGCGGGCGGACGATGGCGGGCGGGCCCGTGCCAGGCTCCGGCCCGGCGAGCCGCGCATGGGAAGGAAGGTCGCGAGTGGTGCTAAGAAGTATGAAGCCGGCACGCTACTCAATCACGGCAAGGGGATGCGTTTTGGCAACCTCGTGCACCGGCACTTTGAAAAAATAACCTGGCTTGATGAACTGCCGGCGCTCGACAACCAGGCTGCGGCGACGCTGGTCCGGGAGTGTCTCGAGGCCGACAGCATCCGTCCCTACTTCGAGCGGCCGATTTCGGACGTGTGCGATTTTCAACTGCTTAGCGAGCAGCCGATTGAGACCCGTCAGGACGGCCAATGGGTCAGCGGCATCATCGACCGTGCTGTCATCACTCGGGAAAAGGGCAAGGCCACCCAGGTGACCATCATCGATTTTAAAACGGACCAAGCGGTGGATGCGGCAGCGCTGCGGAGAAAATACGCCGCGCAGCTCGAGACCTACCGCCAGGCCATGGCCGGGATCACCGGGGTGGCGGTCGAAAACATCACCTGTCTCCTGCTCTCGACCTCACTTAAGGAGATGGTCGAGATCTGAGCGGTCTCGCAGCAAGGCGGGATGGCTGAACTCGAAGGCGGCGCTCATGCGCAGCTCTCCGGGGGTGAGTCTGCCCGACATGATTGCCGTGCTGAAGCTACTCCCTTGAAAGCGCGGGGATGCCACGCTTCAGCAGTTCGGAGTCGACGAAGTCAGAGCCGGCGGCGTCGAGGTAGATGGTTTTTGGCGGGCCGTGGGCGAACTCAATGGTGTGCAGGCCGTCGGGGCCGGGGGTTTGGAACGCCTTGATCAATGAGGGGATGTCGGCAATGGGCTGGCCGTTCACTTGGTTGATGATGAAGTTGCGCAGACGCTCGTAGCCGGTGGTGGCGGGGGTCGGGATGGTGGCGCTGAGGAAGACGAGCTTGTTGCGGCCCTCCTCGTAGTCTTCCGGCGACGAGATGACGTCGAGCAGATTGAGCGGCGCCTTGCTTTCCCAGTCGGTGCCGAATGCCTTCAGGTAGGTGGCGGTGAGCTCCTGGAAAATGAAGCCGCCTTTGACGAGATAGCGCGGCGCTTGATCGAAGGTGTGCGATGGGATCAGGCGTTTCCCGGGGCGGGCGAGGGTGGCGGTGATTTGCTTCTCCTCGCCCTTCCTCAGCACGGTGAGCTTGACGGTTTCACCCACCTTGTGGGTGCCGCGGATGAGGTGACTCCAAAAAAGCCTGCCGTAGTTGGCGTCCGAGTAGTAGCCGCGGCGGCCAATGTCTTTGTCGTCGATTTTGATGATCACATCCCCTTTTTCGATGCCGGCTTTTTCGGCGGCGCTGTCTTTTTGGATGCGGGTGACGTAGAGGCCTCCGACATCGTCCGAGAGTTTGAGCCAGGCCCGGAAATTCGGATCGACGGTGCTGCTGATGGCGATGCCTAACGAGGGGAACCCGATGTATTCGTCGTCGGCGGTATCCGCGAGGAATGCGGCGATGATTTCCGGTGCCATGACGTCGATGATCTGGTCCTTGGAGCTGTAGCTCGTCAGGAGGCCGAGTAGCTTGCCGTTGCGAATGACCGGGAGGGAGAAACTGCTGGTGGCACTTTGCATCGAGCCTTTGGCCTCGTAGGTCAGGAAGTAGTGGCCTTGGGCGAAGCTGGATACGATGTCGACGCTCTGGATGGTGGCGTGGGTGACCAGGGGCATGCCGTTGTCTTCCAACTGCCAGACGTCGACCTCGTCACCGATCTTAGCCGGGCCGCCGAGGGTAAGAGGCTTCAGGCCTGTGAAAAACCCCTCGGTGTCGCCGTTATCAGGCTCCAGCAGGGCGAGGTTGGCTTCGTAGTCGATGGCCACCACCTTGGCGGGGAGCCTGCGTGTGCTGTCGGTATTTTCCAGCTCGATGTAAGTGACGTCGGTTGCCATCTCGGCGGTGGTGAGCACGCGGTTGCCGCTGAGCAGGGCACCGAGCGCGCGCCGTTTTTTAGGCGGGGATTTGTCCCATGGCTGGGCAGCGCTCCATGTTTGCGAGGTGGTGTTGATCCGGACGACCGATGTCTCGACGGAAACAGCCGGGGCGGATGACTCGGCGCAGTCGTCGGGGCATTGCCCGCTGCTAATCGCGCAGGATTTTTTATCACAGCAACTGGCGAGGGCGAATAGGGCGATGATGAAGGTAAGAAATTTCATGGGTAAGGAAGTCGGGGAAGTCGGGAAGTCGGGAAGTCTTGAAGTCTTGAAGTCTTGAAGTCGGGAGGTTTATTTTTCGAGATGTGAGGGGGTGCCGATGCCGTAGTTGGTTTGGGTGCGTTGGCTGGCTTCAGCAGCCTGGTTTCCGGGGATGACGATGGGGCGTTCAGCACCCTCGCATTTGATGATGAAGAACTCGGGTGGCTGCTCGGGGTGAAGCAGCGCATGGACTTGTTCCAACGAAGTCACTTTTTCCCCGTTGATGGACTCGACGGCGGTTCCGACGTGGCTGCTGATGTGGGTGTTCACCGGGTCGGCGAGCACGCGGGTGAGGAGCACGATGTCTTGCCGTTCCTTGAAAATGGCTTCATCGACGTAATGGGCGAAGAGGCGGCGGACGCGGGTATTGGTGAAGCTGTGGGCTGCGTAGAGGTTGCGGTCGAGCGGTTGGAAGACGAGGCCGGCGAAGGTGGTGTAGCGCGGCTTCACGTCATACTGGGCGGCATACATCCGGCTCGGGGGGAAGGGCTTGAGGGTACAGGAACGGGTCAGCGGTTTACCCCCGCGAATGATGCTGAGTTGGATGGTGTCGCCGGAGAACTTGCGTTCCACGATTTCGTTCATGTTCACCTTTTCGCCGTCGATGAGGATGTTGCCGGCGGCATCCACGGCGTTGCCATTGATGGCGGTGAGGATGTCGTTGTTTTCCAGGACGCCATCGCACGGGCCGTCGGGAGTCACCGACGCGACCAGGACACCGGGTGAGTTCTGGCCGAGGCCGAACTTCTTCCGCATGGCGGGGTTGAACATCGGGAACGGGGCGATTCCGAGGTCGACATAGTGGTCATAGTGGCCGTCCTCGATGTCCTTGAGGAAGCGGTTGACGACCGGGGTGGGGATCATGTAGCCGGTGTTGTCGGCTGAGCGCAGTCCCTGGAATGCGACGCCGATCACCTTGTCATTTTGGATCACCGGTCCACCCGAGTTTCCCGGGTTGATGGCGGCATCGATCTGAATGACGAGGTGCTGGTCGGAGCGCGAGTGGCTGTAGGACCTGAAGTCAATCCGGGAAACGACACCGCGGGTCACGGAGATGCGGTCTCCCCCGACGGGGTAGCCGATCACGCGGACCTGGCTTTCGAGCTTGGGCACGCTGCCAATTTGCAGAGGTTTGAGCCCGAGAAAGGGGGTGAAGTCGTCAACCTCGAGCAGGGCGAGGTCGCAGTCGTGGGCGATATGGATGATTTTGGCGGGGTGCTTGCGGGGAGATCCGTGCACGGTGACAAGCAGTCGGCGGGCATTGGAAACGACGTGGGCGTTGGTGAGGAAGCGGTTGGGGCCGATCAGGAAGCCGGTGCCGATCCCGCCGCTGAAGCGGCCCGCCTTCCAGGGTTCTTTGTAATTGGGGACTTGGGTGGCGGCTTCGATGCGGACGATTGAACCGTAATTGCTTTGTGCCAGGGCGGAGGTTTGGGGCGGGAGTGGGGCCAGGGGTGCCAGCGGGTTGTTCTGCTGTGCGGTAGCCGCGGTCAGTGGGGCAAGCAGGGCCAGTGCGGCGTAGAACGGCGGCTTCATCAGGGACGATGGCTTAATCATGCGGGCAAGCTACGGTGATTTGAAATGATTGAAAGCGGGAAAACCCGGATGGGTAAAGTTTTTCTTATTCGGTATTCAGTTTTTGGAATCTGGTGGTTAGTTTCGTGTATGTCCAAGCTTCCGGATGCCGTACCATGCCCTGAAAAACCACCCCTGCACCTCAGGGGAGGGTATCTCTGTATTGCCTCGCCGATGGATTTTTCGGAGGCCTGTTTCTCGGTTCCCGCGGTCAGGGCGTTAAGAAGTTTCCGGCCTCAAGCGACGCTTTGCGTCCTCTGTCCGGAGTCGCAGGTGGCGGTGTGGAAGACGCTGGGCGAGTTGAACGGTGTGATTGCCTATCCCGATCGTGCGTCGGCGCGGCAAATCGCGAAAATCCTGACGTCGGGGGAGGTCGAGTTTGAGTCGGCCATTTCCTGGGAAGCGGGTGAGGCGGCCAAGGCATTGGCCCGTGCCAAGATTTTGCAGCGGCTGGGTTATCCCGCTGTCGGGCTTGGGAGGTATTTGACGGACACGGTCGAGGTGGTGCTCACGCCGGGGCCGATCACGCACCGGGTCAGGCATTATTTGAATTTTGTCCAGAAATTGGGTGGGGACGTCTTCGTGAAGAGTCACTTTGAAACGCCGCCCTTGGCTCCCGCTCCCGGGGTCACACGCATCGCGTTGTCGCCCGGTTCCGAGTATGGTGCGTCGTACCAGTGGCCATTGGCGAAGATGAAGGAAGTGGTGGATAGCATCGACGCGCGTTATGCCGGCGTGGAATGGGTGATTCTGAACGGGGGAGGCAACCGGGGTTGTGATGACCAGGCCGCCGAGTTGGAGGCGATGCTGGAGGTTGAGGTGAAAAACCACGCGCGGGAATGGGACAGGGAAAAAACGATGCATGCGCTTCGGTACTGCAGCGCGCTGTTAGCCTGTGATGGTGAGTTGGCGCACCTCGCCGCGCATGTGGGCCTGCCTGCGGCCGTGATATTCGGGCCGAACGAGCCGGAATGGAAACGGCCTCTCGGAAAGCAAAGCCTTGTGGTTCGCGAGCATGTCGCGTGTAGTCCGTGCTATCTGGCCCGCTGTCCGCTCGACCACCGATGTCAGAACGACGTGACGGTGGAGGCGGTCGTGGCGGCGCTCGAAGCTGCGCTCGCGCTGCGACATTCGGGTTGAGGGCGGGCCGCCTTACTCCTCCAGCTGGATCCGTGGGAAAACGGGTTTCGGCTTGGCCACTTCCTGGCCGATGGGGAGGATGCCCCACTTGAGGTCGTCCAGCAAAATGGTTCCGAGGTGCTCGGCATTGAGTTGTGTCTGGATACGCTTGCAGGCGGACGGGATGACCGGCTTGAGCAGCACACTGGCGAGGGCGACCGCCTCCACCATGTGGTTGAGTACGGTGTTTAACTCGTCAGTTTTCGTTTCATCCTTGGCGATTTCCCACGGCTTGTGCTGTTCGGCATAGACGTTGGTGCCTGAGATGAATTCGATCACGGCCTCAAGGGCGAAGGAGATTTCATACTTGTCCATGTGGCGGCGGTATTTCTCCAAGACGGTGTCAAGGGAGGCGCGCAACTGCTGGCTCGTCTCATCGTCGTAATCCGATGCCACGGTAATGCCGCCGCTGTAGCGCTTGGTCATATTCAGCGCACGGTTGCAGAGGTTGCCGAGGTTGTTCGCCAACTCGCTATTAAAGAGGCCGACGAGACGGTCCATGTCGTAGTCGGAATCGCGGCCGGTATGAATGTCGCGCACCAGGTAATAGCGCACGGCATCTTGGCCGAAGGTATCGACGAGAGCGACGGGATCGACAACGTTGCCGAGCGACTTGGACATTTTTTCCGAACCTGCCGCCGCTGCGCCGTCGTCGGCCTTCTTTTTGATGTTCCACCAGCCATGGACTAACAGTGATGGGATTTGGTCGTTAGAAAAGCCGATGGCATGGAGCATGCATGTCCAGTAGATGGAGTGGGACGGGACGAGGATGTCCTTGCCGATGATATGGATCTGTGCCGGCCAGAGTTGGTCGAAATCGGGCAGGTCGCTGCCTTCGGCCTTATTATACCCGGCGAAGGAGATGTAGTTGATCAGGGCGTCAAACCAGACAAAGGTGACGAAGTCGGTATCGAAGGGGAGTTCAATACCCCAGCGGAGCCGTTCCTTGGGTCGGGAAATGCAGAGGTCGGTGCCTTCGGCCCGCTCGATGGCATTGACCACGTCCGCTTTGCGGAATGCGGGAATGACAAAGTCCTCGTGTGATTCCACATATTGCTTCAGCCATCCGATGTGGTCGCTGAGTTTGAAGTAATAGTTTTCCTCGTCGCGTTCTTCGACTTCACCCCACTCTTCAGCGAAGGTCCCGTCGTCATTGCGTTCCTTGTCGGTGAGGAACTGCTCCTGGCGGATTGAGTAAAAGCCGGTGTAGCGCTGCTTGTAGATCTGACCTTCGTCAAAAAGACGCTGCAGGATCCCCTGGACGCACTCTTTGTGCAGGGGGTTGGTGGTTTCCGCCCAGCCATCGTAGTCGAGGCCGAGCTTTTCCCAGGCATGGGTAAACCCCTTGGTGACGCGCTTGACGTAGGTGGCGGGATTGACCCCGTCTTTCTCCGCCGTCTGCTGGACTTTCTGCCCATGCTGGTCGACTCCGGTCAGATAGTAAACATCATCCCCGCGCAAACGGCGGTAGCGTGCGATGACATCAGCGAGCACTTTCTCATAAGCGTGGCCGATGTGGGGCGCGCCATTGGTGTAATCGATGGCGGTGGTGAGATAGAACATGTCGGGGGACGGAAGTCGGGGGACGGAAGTCGGGAGGCAGGGGGATTATTCCTCGGTGGCGGCACCCTTCACCCCGGCGGTTTGGTACTGGTGGTTGATCCAGTTTAAGAAGGTGAGTACCATGAGCTCGTTTTTGATGCCTGCGAGGGTATTGTCGATTTTGCGTTGGTTGTCCTCGGTGTCTTCAAGTTCGCGTTTGGCGACGTAGACAAAGAGTGAGCGGTCGTTTTCATTGATGGGCTGGGAAACATCGCCTGGGTTGAGGCCGCTGGCGGTGCGGTGGAGCGACTGATGGCTCGGCTCGTTCTTGGGTGCGATACCGCTGGCGGAGAAAGGACCGACCTGAACCGGGACCAGGCCTTTTTCCTTGGCGGCGTCGTCGAAGCTTTTGCCGGATTTCATGGCTTCCACGATGGCGTCGCGCGCTTCCTGAGCGGCTTGTTTGACCTTTTTATCAGCATTTTCGGCGATGAGTTGGGCGCGTGCCTTGTTGCGCGCGGCGGCGTAGTCCAGAAGCACGGGTGTGACGGTTTCTTCAAGCGTGAAGATGAGCCAACCATCATCGCCCACGGGAAGCGGGTCGGAAACCAGATCGTAGGGGTCGGTCGACTGGCCGATCGAGAAGATGAGTTGGGACAGCGTGCGGCCCCGATTGACATTGCCGCGCAGGGTAAGGTTGGCAATTGCCTCGGGAAGCGAGTTGCGGTCGAAGAGTTCCGTCTTGACCATCGTGTGGTTCCGTTGGGCGAGCAGGTCAGCCAGGTTGAGAGGTTTTTTGTCGTTGAACCGGTCGTCGATTTCCTGGGCGATTTGATCGATTTCCCGTCGGAGTGCCCGGGATGCCTTGAGGTGGGCCTCCTCCTTGAGCGCTTTGTCCGCGGCTTCCTTTTTCGCTTTGTCCGCGGCGTCCTGGTCGGCGGCATCCTGGTCGGTCGTTTCCGAAGCGTCTGTCGCGGGGGTTTCCGGCTCGTCTTCTTTTTGGTCCTCGGTTTCCTCCTTGGGGGTGTCGAGGAGGAGGTAATTGATCCGTCGTTTCTCCTCGGTTTTATAGGCGTCCTGGTGGGCTTCCCAGTAGGCTTTGATTTCTTCTTCGGTCGGGTTTTCTTTCTCGACGAAGTCATCGCGGTTGAAGACGACGCGAGCCAGGGTGACGCTCTGGTCCTGGGCTTCGATCAGGTCGCGGACACCCGTTCTCGGCGGGATCAGGCCGCCACCGACGATATTGATCAGTTTGTTCAGGCAGAGGCTTTCCCGGACGACTTCGCGCAGGTATTTCTCCGTCATGCCGAGTTTGCCGAGGCGTTTTTCGATGAAGGTCGAGTAGGCAGCGGCGTCGTATTTTCCGTCGGGGGCGAAGCGTTGGGATGTTTTCAGCGACTCGGTGACTTCCTCCTCACTGGCGTAGATGCCCATGTCCTCCATGGCTTTTTGCAGGATGATCCGGTTGGCGACAAAGCGGTTGAAGTCTTGCGTTGTCAGATTCCTGCCCATGGTGAGGTAGTAGTTGGGGTAGCCGTAGCGCATCAACTGCATGGCTTGCTGCAGTTGTCTGATATCGGGAATCATGAGGAAGTTGACGTAGGTGTGCAGACCGGCATCGGACGCGAGCTGCAGTGTGCTGTCACCCATACGGCGGTATTCCTGTTGGTCGAGGGCACGGTCGTAGACCTCGAGCACGGTCGGCCCACTGCCACCCCCGGCGCCTCTGGTGGAAGTGCCGTCATTCATGGTGAATAAGAATCCCGCGCCAAGCAGGACGAAGACGATCGCCATCAGGACCGTGTATTTGCGCATGTTTTCAATCATTGCAGAAAAAATCAGTTATGTTGGTGTCCGGAGATGTGGACAGGCGCGGGAACTTAGTGAGAGAATCCACATGTAGCAATACTAAAGCCTGAAATTTCTAAAGCCTGAAATTGGGCGGCAAGTCTGGAGTTTTTCCATGAGATGCGAGGATTAGTTGGAAACGGAGAGCGATTGGCAGCCCTTCGGCCTGTTCGGTATCACCAATAGGGGTGAAAAAGGGAGCCGGAAAAATGGCCCCGGGGGGAGACAGGAATCCCCCCGGAGCCTCTTAGATTGAGCCATCGCCTCTATCGGTCTATGAAGTCGACAACGACGGCATCCATTGTGTTTTTTCACCCTTACATGAAAAAGCATTCTGAAAATGGGCGACCATGGAGCCACCCACTTGCGTGTGTAGACTCTCGGCCGCGGGATCCGTTCAAAGTTTTTCTGAAAAATT
>JBFERY010000025.1:0-31862 GCA_041548785.1 Oceaniferula sp. | reverse complement strand
CAGAGGTGGGTAGCGGCAGGAAGGTTGGGTGACACACGGCCATCGGAGCAGTGGCGAGCTATGATCGAGGCCGCCTGTAATAGCGGAAACGGAATAGCGGAAACGGAATGGCGGAACTATTGAATTTTTTAAGAAAGGATGGCGAGGAATCGAGGCCGTTGAAAAGCTGTTCACCTTTTGCCGGAGTATTGACGCGTGAGGAGCGCGACTTGTTTACATGCGCCTGGACTCACTAAAGCACATCGCACGCTCCGTGCAGGCGATGATGGAAGCGGAGCGTTTGATCGTTTTTGGTTCGTCATCCTTGTTGGCGAGCTTCCCTGAACCAGGAGATGCTCCGGAGCCGGATCGGTGAAATCCAGGTGGCAACTGACAAGCTGGCTGCCACACATGAGTTTTTGGACGCTGTGATTCGGGCGGAGGGATTATAGGACGAGTTTGAAATTTGTCGGCAGGGTGGAACACACGTTCTACCTAGAGCCACTGGGCAGCGTCTTTGGCAAAATACGTCAGGATGATATCCGCTCCGGCGCGTTTGATGCCGGTGAGGGATTCGAGGACGACGGCTTTTTCGTCGAGCCAGCCGTCCTGGCTGGCGGCTTTGATCATGAGATATTCGCCGCTGACCTGGTAGGCGGCTACGGGCAGGGTGGTGGTTTCCCGGACCTGGGCAATGATGTCGAGATACGGGCCGGCGGGTTTGACCATGATCATGTCGGCGCCTTCATCCTCATCCAGAAGGGTTTCGCGGATGGCTTCGCGCGAGTTGGCGGGATCCATCTGGTAGGTTTTTTTGTCGCCCGCCTTCGGTGCGGATTCGAGCGCGCCGCGGAACGGGCCGTAGAAAGCGGAGGCGTATTTGGCGGTGTAGGCGAGGATGGAAACATCCTGGTGGCCCTCGGAATCGAGGGTGGTGCGAATGGCTTCGACACGACCGTCCATCATGTCGCTGGGCGACACGATGTCGGCGCCGGCGCGGGCGTGGCAGAGGGCTTGCAGGCAGAGGACCTCGACGGTTTCGTCGTTGACGATTTCCAGCTCTCCCTGGGCGTCGGCGCGGACAAGCCCGTCGTGGCCGTCGGCATTGTAGGGGTCGAGCGCGACGTCGGTGATCACGCAGAGTGTCGGGTGGGCGGCCTTGAGCGCCTTGATGGTGCGGGGGACCAGGCCGGAGTTGTTATAGCATTCCTCGGCGCCGGAGGTTTTTAACGCGTCGGCAATGGCGGGGAAGATAACGACGGCGGGGATGCCGAGGGCGTGGGCTTCACCGGCCTCTTTGACCAGGCCGGCAACCGACCAGCGGGTGCAGCCAGGCATCGAGTCGATGGCTTCGTCGACGTCCTTGTCGTGGACGAAGAGCGGGTAGATGAAATCGGAGGCCGAGAGGGTGGTCTCGCGGACAAGGGCGCGGACGGCGGGGGACTTGCGGTTGCGGCGCGGTCGGATCATGGCTGCTTTTTAACCTTGAATGGCGCGGATGGCACGGAAAATTTTTCGGCGCGTCACTGGATCAGCTCGTAGCCGTCCGGGGTGTCCTTGATGGTCCAGCCGAGGGTGGTGAGCTGGTCGCGGAGTTGGTCGGAGGCGGCCCAGTCTTTGTTTTGTTTCGCCTGCCAGCGGCGTTCGGCGAGGTCCCGGATGTCGGCGGGAATGTCGGTGGTTTCCTCTTCCTCAGGTAATACGAGGCCAAGCGCATTGAGCAGGGCATCGAACGCCGCAAGGTTGGCGGCGGCCTGATCATCATCGAGCTTTTGAGCGGCCTTGAGCCCGGAGAACAAATGACCTAACGCAGCCGGGGTATTCAGATCGCGGTTGAGCGCATCCCAGGTTGGTTGGAATACCTTATAGTCATCCGCACAGGAATGGCTACACGGAGTCTGCAGCTTGGAGCCTAAAACCTCTCGTCCCTTGGCCAGTTTCTGTAACGCCTCTTTCGCCGCATGCAATGAGTCCAGGGTGAAGTTGAGCTGCTTGCGGTAGTGGCCGGAGAGCAGCACGTAGCGCACTTCCATGGCGGTGTGCCCTTTGGCGACCAGGTCGTCGATGGTGTAGAGGTTTCCCAGCGACTTGGACATCTTGCCGCCGTCGACCATCAGGTGGGTGATGTGAAACCAGTGCGCGGCGAAGTGGCCGCCGCAGGAGCAGCGGGACTGGGCGATTTCGTTTTCGTGGTGGGGGAAAACCAGGTCGACGCCGCCGGAGTGAAGGTCGAAGTCGGTGCCCAGATACTCCTTGATCATCGCCGAGCATTCGAGGTGCCAGCCGGGCCGGCCGTCGCCCCAGGGTGACGACCAGAAATTCTCCCCGTCTTCGGGTTTGCGTGATTTCCAGAGGACGAAGTCGGCGATGGAATCCTTTTCGTATTCGTCGGCATCGGCGCGGGCGTTCTGGGTTTTGCCGAGGTCGAGCTCGCGGGTATCGAGGTGGGAGAGTTTGCCGTATTCGGGGAAGGAGGAAACGCTGAAATAAACCGAGCCGTCGTCGGACGCGTAGGCGTGGCCGTTTTCGATCAATTGCTCGATCATGGCGATCTGCTGGGGGATGTGCTCGAGCGCGCTCGGCTCAATGTGAGGGGGGAGGCAGCCGAGCGCGGTGCAGTCGGCGTGGAATTTGGCGAGCCAGTGGTCGGTGAACTCCTTCAACGTTTTGCCCGCAGCCTGGGCGTCGCGGATGGTTTTGTCATCGACGTCGGTGATGTTTCTCACATGCAGTGTTTTCATGCCGCCTGTTTCGAGCACGCGCCGGAACACATCGTGCATCACGAAGGTGCGGAAGTTGCCAATGTGGGCAGGGCCATAGACGGTGGGGCCACAGCAGTAGAAGCGGAATGTTTCGCCGTCGATGGGTTTAAGTTCGCGGTTCTGGCGTGTTAGGGTATCGTAGAGTTGCATGGAATAGGGAAAGGGAAGTGGTGGGCAGCGGCTCCGGGGAGCCGGGGGGATGATTATGACCGGGACGGGTCATGCCACTGGAATGAGTGGTCGCTGGGCGCTTGAAAGGCGCGGAGGCCGAACTCGGGGAGGATGGCCAGCAGGTGGTCGAAGATGTCGCTCTGGATGTCCTCGTAATGGGCCCAGCGGTTGTCGGTGGTGAAAATGTAGAGTTCGATGGGGATGCCGTGTTCGGTGGGTTGAAGTTGACGGACGAGCAGGGTTTCGGTTGAGGATATCTTGGCGTGGTTGTGGAGGTAGGCCTTGAGATAGGCGCGGAAGGTGCCGAGGTTGGTCAGGGCGCGGGCGTTGACCTTGTTGTCGGCGGCATCCGTGGCATACTCGCTGTTCCACTGGGTAATCTCTTGCTCTTTCTGCGCGAGATAGTCCTTGAGGAGGCGGATCTGCTTGACCTGAGAGAGCATGGGTTCATCCAAAAAGCCGACGGTGGACATATCGATATTGATGGACCGTTTGATCCGGCGGACACCGCTGTTACTCATGCCACGCCAGTTTTTAAAGCTGTCCGAGATGAGTGCGTAGGTCGGGATGGTGGAGATGGTTTTGTCCCAGTTGCGCACCTTGACCGTGGTCAGGGCGACTTCCAACACCTCGCCGTCGGCGCCGAACTTGGGCATCTCGATCCAGTCGCCCTGGGCGACCATGCGGTTGGCCGAGAGCTGGATGCCGGCGACAAGTCCGAGGATCGAGTCCTTGAAGATCAGCATCATGATGGCGGTCATGGCGCCGAGGCCGGAGAAGATGAGCACGGGGGATTTGCCAATCAGGGTGGAGATGATGAAGATGATCGCGGCGAGAACGAGGACGATCTTGATGACCTGGAAGAAGCTTTTGACGGGCAGTTCGCGGGAGACCTCGAAGCGACTGTAGATGCGCTCGAGGATGTTGAGCAGGGAGTTGGCCGCAAGGAAGGACAGGATGATGATAAAGACCTTGGCAAAGGTCTGGATGAAGTCGGAGAACAGGGGGACTCCGTCATGGTGGGTGATGATCGCATGCGGGGCCGCGTGCAGGATGATGACAGCGGGGACAAGCAGGGCGATCCAGGTGAAAATGCGGCTTCTGAGAAGCTCGTCGTCCCAGGTGTTGCGCGTTTTTTTGACCACCTTGGAAACGATGCTTACCACGATCTTGCGGACCACGAGATAGGCGAGCAATGCTCCGGCGAAGACGAACAGCAACAATATGAAGTCGACCACCAGGCTGAGATGCCACTCGAGGTCGGTATGATTCTGACCGAAGAGCCAGTTGGATAATCTGTCATGCCATGTGTTCACGACCCATGGGTTGCCATAGGGACCCCCGAGACGCAAGGTCAATGGCTGGGAATATGAGCGGAGACCAGGTGGTCGGTAGTCCCCATAGGCTGCGCGGACGGGCGGCACGGGGCGGGCTTCCCGGGGTATGCGAGCCCTGCCTGAGGTCGGGGCAAAACAGGCGAAACGACCACAGTCGGTCCGATTACGTTGCTGCTTATGGCGGAGGGGTGCATTCCTGTTGCCTCATAAACAGAGCACACCGAAGCTCTCTGTCACGCATTGCAGCGCAGTGGTATTCGGCGTTGCAGTTGGCTCGAGATGGTGCAGAGTGCATTGCCGATGAAACGCGCTCTTTTCTCATTCCTTGCTCTGGTGGCCGTGCTGCTCAACAGCTGTATCGACGGTGAGGAGGAGGTATTCGTCGAGGCCGATGGCTCGGCGCGTGTGAAGGCGGTTTACCGGGTGCCGGGCGTGATGTTTTCCGCCGAGGATGCCGAGGAACTGCGGGTCAACGTCAGCGAGGAGGTGGCCAAGCAGAAGCATCTCAGGTTGATTACGAACCGTGTTGATAAGGAGGAGGGGAACAGGGTCGTCACCATCGAGATTGAAACGGATGATATGACGGCGTTGGAAGGGGCACTGGCCGAGCGCACGCCGGAAGTGAATCCGCGTAAGGCGGATAAGATGTTACAAGCCATCATGGGCAACATCACGGTGTCCCTCCACGGCTTGTCGGCAGACTTCAGCCGGGAGGTTGACCTGGGCCCCCTGCTCAGAGAAAACTTGGGGAGAAACAGCGCTGCGATACTCGGGGACTCGGAGTTTCGTTATATCGTCCACCTGCCGAAGGCGGTGGAGCAAAGTAATGCCCATGCCATTGAAAACGGGGGCAAAACATTGAAGTGGACGTACCTGTTACGCCATTGTGCGCAAAAGCCGATTCTGCTGAAAATGGTGGCCCCGATTCCGCTGCCGTGGTGGGTTTATGCCGTGGTGATCGCCGCGGTACTACTCGTCGTGTGGTCGATTTATAGCCTGATCAGGAAGGTCAAGAGGGCTCGCACGAAGAGCTTGGAAACCCCTCCTGCAGGGGAATGAAAAACCCTTCCCCGAATGAACGGAGAAGGGTTTGGAAAATGGTTGGGTAAAGTCGCAAAGAGGTCGGAAACCTCTTCGACGTGATTACTTGACGCCTTTTTTGCTGAGGCGGGTGCCTTTGGTCGCTCCTTGGCGGGCCTTGAACTTCGGGTTGCTCTTGCAGATGACATAGAGCGTGCCTTTGCGCTTCACGACCTGGCAGTCTTCGTGGCGCTTTTTCATGGAGAGGAGTGAGGAAAGAACTTTCATGGTTTTGAGTAGGTTGGAAGTAGGGATCCAGAACGGGGATGTGTCTTGGAAAGGGCTTGGACGGATGTCGGGACGCGGAAAATACCCGGATAAGGTGCCGTGTAAAGTCTATTTCTGGGAAAAATACACCGGGCGCTGCCTAGATCTCAACGGCGGTGACCATGAGAATACCAGGGGAGGCCGCGAGGCTTTCGATGATTTCAGCCTCGGGGGCGGTGTCCAACTCGATGACGCTGAGCGCATCGCCCGCTGACTTGTTGCGGGCCAGCGAGAGATTGGCGATATTCAACCCGCCGGCACCAAGGGCGCTGCCGACGAGCCCGACAATGCCCGGGCGGTCGTCGTTGCGAACGATCAGGAAGTGTCCCTTGATATTGGTGTCGACGTAGAGTCGGTCGATTTCCACAATCCGCGGCGACTGGCCGATGATGGTGCCTGCGACGCGGAACTTCTTGCCGTCCTTGCGAAGCTCCGCGACGATGAGCTCATTGTATTCCGTTTTTGCGTTGATGGTGGACTCGACGATTTCCAGTCCCATGTCACGGGCGACCGAGGTCGAGTTGACGATGTTGACCTGTCCGGCGGGGCGGGCGGCCTCGAGATAGCCGGTGAGCACGGTGCGGGTCACCAGCGAGGTGTCCCGTTGCGCGATATCGCCGTGGAATGAGACACGCAGGGCATCCGGGTTGGCGGGGCCGAGTTTGGCGAGGAATTTGCCGAGCGAGTTGGCGAGGTCGAGGTAGCCGCCGATTTCGGCCAGCACACTGGCGTCGAGTGACGGCATGTTGATGGCGTTGCGGATTTCGCCGGTGGTGAGGAAGTCGCGGAGTTGTTCGGCCACCTGGATGCCGACGTTTTCCTGGGCTTCACGGGTGGATGCTCCGAGGTGCGGGGTAAAGGAAACGTGCTTCGGCAGACCAAAGAGAATATGGTCGGCGGCCGGGGGTTCGTCCTCGTAGACGTCGAGGCCGCAACCGGCAACGTGGCCGGAGTCGATGGCGGCCTTGAGGGCGGGTTCGTCGACGAGACCGCCGCGGGCGCAGTTGATGACGAGTGCGCCCGGATTCATCAGGGCGAGGCGCCCGGCATTGATGATGTGGCGGGTGTCGTCGGTGAGGGGGACGTGCAGGGTGACGACGTCGGCACCGGTGAGTGCCTCATCGGGGCTTGTCGCAAGCTCGACCTTGAGCTGGTCGGCGCGGGCCTGGGTGAGGAAGGGGTCGTAGGCGACCACATGCATGCCGAAGGCTTGGGCACGTTTGGTGAACTCGGCGCCGATACGGCCCATGCCGATCACGGCGAGGCGCTTTTCGTTGATTTCGATGCCGCCGAAGGCCTTGCGTGCTTTGGGGAAGTCCCCTCGAAGCACGGCGGCATGGGCGGGGCCGATGTTGCGTGCCGACGAGAGCATCAGGGTGAAGGCGAGCTCGGCTGTGGAGATGGTGTTGCCCGTGGGGGTGTTCATCACGATGACGCCGTGGTTGGTGGCGGCGTCGCGATCGACGTTGTCGACACCGACCCCGGCGCGACCGACGGCTTTTAGCAAGGTAGCGGCGGCAAGCACGTCGGCGGTGACCTTGGTCTGGGAGCGGATGATCAGTCCGTGGTAGGCGGGGATGATTTTGAGGAGTTCCTCCGGACTGAGGCCGGTATTGACGTCCACTTCGAGACCGGGGTGGCTACGCAGGAGCTCGACGCCCCTCTCTGAAATGGGATCTGATACGAGAATACGATGCTTCGCCATGCCGCGATTTAGTGGGCGACGGTTGATTTGTCAAAACATAGCGAAAACAATTCCTATCATGACAGGTTTTTTTGCATCTCGAGAACCATGAACCGGGTTCCCAGCATCGCCGGGTGGGTCAGCGTTTGGAACTGCCGTAACAGTGCCGGGGTCTCGGCCGATGACGAGGACTCCAGGCTGAGTAGCCATGGCCGGCCGTGGCGGGTAAGATAGCTGGCCTGGGTGCTCAGTGCGGGGGCTGCGAAGCCGGCCGACTCGGCGGCGGTGGTGAGCCGGGTGAAATCGACGTGGCTCGTGATATCGATCTCACCCGGTCGTTCCAGCGGGTTCTCCGATTTCTGATGCCGGTGATAGGTTTGCAGGGTGCCGCTGCTACGGCCGGGGTGGTAATAGTCTGCCGCGTGGTGGCCGTAGTCGATGGTGATGAAGAGCCCGGCTTCGAGCGCCGCTGACGCCTCCCGGGCAAACCGGGTGACGCCGGGATTGTATTCCGTTGTGTAACCTTCAGGAAAATCGGTGCCCAGTGATTCGCAGAATGCAGCCAGTTCAGTTTCCTCGCAGTCGCTGGGGATGAAATGGAGGGCGCCCTGAGACTCGCCGACGAGAAGTTGCCGCCACCGGCCACCCTCGAAGCGAATGAGATCGACCGGAAAGGCGTCGATCAGTTCATTGGATAATACGGTGCCATGGAGGCCCCGGAGGTCGTTTAGCGAGGCGTGAGTGGTGAATTTCCCGCTCAGGACAGGCTCCAGTTTGTCCTCCTGCGCACGGCTGAGGACGGGGGATGCCTCGATCAGATGATAGTGGGCTGCCTGGAAGAAGCCGGGGCAAAATGAGCGCGCTTCACGGAGGATGTCCGCACAGAGCGTGCCGTCATGTGCGCCGGGCTCGATGATGTGGAAGTCGTCAGGTTGGCCGCATTCCTGCCAGAACTTGACGAGTCGACGCGCAAGCAGAAGTCCGAAACAGCGACCGACACTGACGCTGGTAATGAAGTCGCCGGCCTTGCCCACGCGCCCGTTATCCGTAGCGTAATACCCGTGTTCGGGGTCATAGAGCGCCATCCCCATGAATTTGCGGAATGTGATCGGGCCATGGTCGGCCAGATGGGCGCGTATTTTCCCCGATAAAAGCGAATCCCCACCCGCATGGTTGGAGGGGAAAGCTGGGGTTGCCTTTGGCCCTGACTGAGGGTATGAGTGGGGGCTCCTTTCGGGGGGTGGGCCATGTGATGATCTCTCCGCCATTGAAAAAATAAAGTGATGGGTAAAAAGCTTTCCAGTTCAGAAAAAATACGCGGCAACAAAAACATGCGTCTCGGCACAGGCAACAAGCGCCGTCAGAGAAGGTTCTTCAAGCTCAAATGGTTGCTTTATCTCTTCATTTTAGGAGGGATTGCCTGCGGGGCCGGATATTTTGTCTTCGAGATGAAAACCAAACCCTTCAAGGACCGGGCGGAGACCTACGATCTGGGCAAAATCGATGATGTCGAGGTGAAGAGCCTGATTCTCGACCGCAAGGGGCGGGAGATCGGGCGGATTTTCGTCGAAAATCGCGATAAGATAAGCATTAAGGACGTGCCGCGCACCCTGATCAATGCCCTGGTTGCGGGTGAGGACCAGCGGTTTTTCGAGCACGACGGGGTGGATCGGGTCGGGGTCGTCCGCGCGCTCTATCTGAATCTGAGGGCCGGCCGGCGGACGCAGGGGGCGAGCACCCTGACCCAGCAGCTGGCGCGCAATGCGTTTCACTTGAAGGAGGAAGCGGACAAGCGTGGTGAAGGAGGGCTGGAACGCAAGGCGGTGGAGGCATTTCTGGCCATGCGGATTGAAAAGGCATACAGCAAGCCCGAAATCCTTGAGTTCTATTTGAACCGCATACCCTTTGGCAGCGGATTCTACGGAATCAGATCCGCGGCCCTCGGGTACTTCGGCAAAGAGCCGCGTGATCTCACGACGCTTGAATGCGCGTCATTGGTTGGCTGCATTAAGAACCCCACGAGAATCTCGCCGATTAATGATCCGGAAGAGAATAAAAAAGCGCGCAACCAAGTCCTGCGCCGTATGGCGGCTGAGGGGTTTTTGTCCGCATCAGAGGCTGAAAAACTCCAGCAGGAAGCCGTCGTGGTCAACTCGAAGCCGATCCGCAGGGGGACGTCGCACCTTTATGAACGTATCGCCCATGCCGTGCGTGAGCGGTTGGGGGAGGATGAGCTCACCGAGGGCGGCTTCCAGATTCACACGAGTATTGACCGGGATGTGCAACGGGCCATGGAGAAGAGCCTGCTCAGGCAACTGGCATCCACCGAGGCCAGGGATGAATACAGCCACCCGAGTTATGCCGACTATCGCAAGGAGGACGGCAGGCCTGCCTATCTTCAAGGCGCGGGCTTGATGATTGATAACTCGAATGGCGCCGTCATCGCGTATGTGGGAGGTCGGGACTTTGCCCATAACCAGTATGATTTTGTCCAGTCTGGCAGCAAGCCTGTGGGCACCGCTTTTTTTCCCTTCATTTACACAGCGGCATTGGAACGAAAATGGTCACCGGTCTCAAGGATGATTGACCACCCGATGGATAACCGGGCGGTGATGGTGGATGGGCGCGAAGGGATTCTCGGGGAATGGGGGATGGAAACCCTGACTCCCGATTATGAGGGAGAGATCAGTATGCGCCGTGCCCTGGCTGTTTCTAAAATTGCGGCATCAGTCCGGCTCGGCAAAAAGCTTGGCCTCGGAACCGTGATGGAGACGGCCCGTAAGTTGGGTCTCAGTTTTCCAGAGAGCAAACTCCTGGCCCGCATGCTGGTGGGGACCGCCGACGTCTCACTTCCCCAACTCGTCCGTGCCTATGCGAGCTTTCCCAACGGGGGGGTGCTGCCCCCGTCCGCCTATTTTATTGATCGCATTGTGGATTCGGCAGGAACCACCCGCTATCAGGTGCAGGCAGGGGCCGGTGGCAAGAAGCGTGTCACCGATGAGGAGACCGCGTTTATGATGCACACCATGCTCCAGAGCGCACTGCGTGACGGCACCGGTCCAGACGGTACGGCGGCCCTGGTCGATGATGCTTCGTTTGCAGGAAAGACCGGCACCACCTATGATTTTGCAGACAACTGGTTTGTCGGCTACAACAGCCGCGTCACCTGCGGTGTGTGGACCGGGTTTCTGCATGGCGCAAGGGATGCCATTTACCCGGGTGCCTTCAGCCGCGAAACAGTGATGCCCGTATGGGTTGAGACCATGAACGCGGCGAATAAGGAATTTGCCGGTAGGCCGATTCCGGCCCCGGAGGCAGTCGTAAGGCTGGAAATCTGCAAGGATTCCGGCTTGAGGAAAACCCGCTACTGCCAGAAGCATACCCGTGATGTTGTGAGCGGGGCCGAGTCCTACTCGGCGACCATATTGAACGAATATTTTCTCAAGGGCACCGAGCCGACAGGATACTGTGACGTGCACGGTATTGTGGGTTCGGCCCTTGTCGGTGGCCACAATTTTGTCCCCGGGGGTGCTCAGGGGGCGCTGTCCCACGCGATTCCGATCCAACCGAAACAGCCGCTGCTGCTCGGGCAGGACCCCTATGGCGCGGAGCAGCCGGATTTTGCCCCGAGGGATACGCCGTCGCGTGCCAGTGACGGTGGCGCGATGAACTTTGACCAGCTCGACGACGAGGATCGTGATGCCGCGATCATTCTTGATCGGCCGCAGCGCATTGAGATTCACGAGGAGTAGGCTGTGAATAGGATAAGGGCCGGCGGAATCCCAGAACTGCTTGCTTGCACTTTTCCAGACGCTGGAACATTGTCCCCTCGTGCCTGATGCTGCTAAAAAGAAACGAACATGGGGAGGGTTGGTTTGTCCGGTATGCCGTTTTGTCTTCCGTGTGCCCAAGGATCACGATGGGGCGGGGGTGATATGTCCCGCATGTCATTACCTTCTCAACATGCCGAAGGAGGGGAAAGCTGGCCCTGCCGTGAGGCACTCCCATGTAAAGGGTCCTGAAAAGCATTCTGAAAAAAGTCCTGTCGCCCTTGTTCCCAAACCCAGGGATCAGAGGGAAACCAAATCCATTGTCTCGCGTCCTTTGAAAGACAGTGACACACTGCCGCAATCCGGCGGGGCGTCCGAGCACAAAAAACATCTCAGTCGGCGGAAACATCACGGGGCGCACGCAAGGCCTGAGTGGGAGCGTAACACGGCACCAAGTCCATCCGGGGACGCGAATCCCGTGGCATGGATCATTGGCGGGTCACTATTCGGTCTCGGCGTCGTAGGTGTCGGTGCTTGGCTCGTGATCGGCTCACTGGCTGATGAAAAATCGGCCGATGCCGATGACGCAGAGCATCCCTCCGTGGGTCTCGCCACCCCCATTCTCCTGCCGGTGGATCAGATGACCCCAGAGGAAAAAAAGAGGCAAAAACAAATTTCAGACACCGTGAAAACCGGCACGAATTTCATCACCGATGGGGGTGAGGTGGTCAAAAAATTCCTGAATGCCACATCATCCGCCGAGTTGGAAGCGCTGGTCAGGACTCCGGAGGTCACCGTGCCGCGCATGCGCGCTTGGTATGCCCGCCATCAGTGGAAGCCGCCGGGGGCCGAGACGGTAGCCTACGGCGGTAGCGCGAGCGTGCAAGGCGTGATGGGGATGATGTCGGTCCGGCTTAATGACTACTCGGTGAAATCAGTGGCACTTGAAAATACGCCAGCGGGGTACTTGGTCGATTGGGAAAGCTGGGTCGCATGGTCCTCGATGGATTGGGATGAGCTCTTCGAAAAACGCCCCACCGAACCCGTCGAGGTGCGGGTGACGTGTAGTTTGGACACTTATTATAACCGGGATTTTAACGATGACACTGAGTGGGTTGCGGTCAGGCTTATCCATCCTGCCTCGGAGCGCACGATTTATGGTTACATCGCCAGGGACTCGACTTCCTTGATGCGCATGCTCGTCGATCTCCAAAGCAACCAGACACTGGTGGCCACCCTCAAAGTGCATTACCTGGAAAACTCCGCGTCGGACAACCAGGTGGTCATCAGCGATTATCTTCAGATGGGTTGGGTCAGGCCGAGTGCTGCTGAGGGAGTGCCCGCTGTTAAGGAAAAAGCATCCCCCAACACACCCGATGAGTAAGCGAGAAACCCTTTCAACTTACGACAAGGCGCTGCGCATCAACCTCGACGAGGGGAAATACGGGACCTTTGCCGAGATCGGCGCCGGCCAGGAGGTGGCTAACTGGTTTTTCCGCGCCTCCGGGACGGCCGGGACGGTAGCCAAGACGATTTCCGCCTATGACATGACGATGAGTGACGCCATCTACGGCAAAGCCAATCGATACGTCTCCCGTGACCGGGTCAGTGCCATGCTCAAGTACGAATATGACCTGCTGATCGAGCGCCTCGGTAAAAAGCGCGGTGCGTCGTCGGCCTTCTTCTGCTTTAGCAACACCGTGCGTGCCCGGGGATACAAGGACACGGGCGAGTGCCATGGCTGGTTGGGTGTCCGCCTCCAGCTTGAGCCGGGTGGGGCACCGTGCCAGATACTCATCCACGTCCGCCTGCTCGACCAGGAGAACTTTGACCAGATGGAGGCGCTCGGCATCATCGGTGTGAACCTGATCTTTGCCGCGTTTTATCACCGTGGGCATCTGGCACCCTTTGTCGAGTCCCTCATGGACGGCCTGACCGATGACCGTGTCGAGGTGGATATGCTCAAGTTCAGTGGCGACGGGTTCAAGGGGGTTGATAACCGCCTCTGCCACCTCCAGTTGGTTGCCAGCGGGCTCACCGATGCCGCGATGTTTTTACCCGACGGCGAGGTTGTGCAGCCCGCCGAGGCCCTCTATAAAAAGCCGCTGATCCTGCTGCGGGGTAGCTTTGATCCTGTTACCAACCTGCATCTGGACATGCTGCGCCAGACGCGCGGCGAGTTCCAGAACCACCTGCCCGATGACCAAAGGGAGCAAACCATCGAGCTCTGCGAGATCTCCATGAACAACCTGTTGCGCAACGACGGCCCAGGCCGACAGGGTGAGGTCGATCACCTGGCGTTTCTCGAGCGTGCCGATGCCCTCCAGGCTCTGGGGAAAACCGTGCTCGTCTCCCGCTGCCCGGAGTTTCACCGCATCGCCAGCTACCTCAGTCGCTATACCAGCCGCCCGATCGGCATCGTTCTCAGCATCGGCTTGCTCAATGAGCTCTTTAAGGCGAAGTGGTCAGAAAGCCTGTCAGGCGGCATCCTCGAGTCGTTTGGCCGACTCTTCAAACATGAACTGTCGCTCTATGTCTACCCGTGGAAAAACAGGAAATCCGGCGAGCTGGTCACCGCGGATAATTTCCAGACGCCGGAAAACCTCGACCATCTCTATCAACATTTCCGGCAGAATGGCATGATCCACCCGATTCCGTGTGGCTCGGAAGACCTGCTGCGATACACCGGCCGGGATGTGCAAAGAATGATTGCCGCGAACGACGAAACATGGAAGTCTCTCGTCCCGGAGCAAGCCCACCGATCCGCGCTGCACGAGTCGGGGGCCATTTGAAAATCATCAACCACCAATCGAAATTCCATGCCATGGGGAGATGTTAGAGGTCTTTTGCAATACGTTCCGCAATTCCGCGGCAAGGTCTTTGTGATCGTGATTGACACGCCGTTATCGGCGCTGGCCGAGGTGATGCTGGACCTCGTTTCCTTGCAAAGCATCGGGGTGCAACTGGTCATCGGCAGCACCGTACACAGCACCGACGACCTGCTCGACCGCGCCGCCGAGGTGGAACTCAACGTAGAAGAGGTTTCCAACCTTTTTTCTTCAAAGCCCGAGGATCCCAGCATCTTCCCGGCGGAACCCGTCACACGCACACTCCAGCGGGGGCAGGCTGCCCTGGTTGATTTTTCAGGAGAAAAACCCTACTCGGATCGAATGACGGGCTTTGCCCGGTCGATCACGGCCAAAAAGCTGATCCTGCTGCAGGGCGAAGCAGGGAGCCTGCCGCAGGGGGCCATCCGCGCTGCCGATGTGCATGAGGGCCAACCTGCACTACTTCTTGCCGCCGCGGCAGCGTGCCAAGCGGGGATCCCACGGGTGCATATCCTCGACGGCTCCGACCCGTCGGCATTGCTCAGCGAGCTCTTTTCTAACGAGGGTGTCGGCACCATGGTCTATGCCGATAGCTACCGGGTCATCCGACCGCTGCGCGAGGATGATATTGTCGAACTTCTCGGGATGATCGGCCGCTCGGTGCGTAATTCCCATCTGGTGCCGCGCGACTACGCCGCCATTGAGGAAAACCTCAGCGACTACTCGGTGATGGATATTGATGGCAACGTTGTCGGCTCGGTCGCACTGCGCCGCTACCCCGACAGCGATAGCGCGGAAGTTGCCTGTCTCTATGTCAAGCAAAGCCACGAAGGTCTTGGTTACGGCGTCGAGCTGGTCCAGCACGCCGAGCAGCGCGCGCGGGAGGCAGGGGTGGCCTCTGTCTTTGCCCTGACCAACCGGGCGGCGGATTTCTTTCAGAATCAGCTCGGCTACGAGGAACTCTCCACCGAGCAGATGCCTCCCCAGCGCCACCAGCAACTCCTCGCCAGCGGGCGGGACTCGCGGGTGTTTGGGAAACAAACAGGTGCTTGATGGATCTTGGGTGGATGGCTCTCCGCATGGCTTGGAACGGGTGGACAGCGCGAAAGAAGACGCGGGTTGCTCCTTCGGTTTCAACCGCGAGTGGGCGCGAATATTCGCGAATGGAAGGCGGCCTCCTCTGCTGAAGCTCCGACGCGACAAAACATCGCGGCACGGCAAGGAATATCCAGTTCCCGAGGACTTTAAAACTTCAACCCTGACGCCCTCTTGCGCGGAGCCAAACCCTCTCGCTGTCCCGGTTGTCGTTGCGCGGCCGGAGGGATGTCTTATTTTTTCCTCGGAGAACACCCGCATTCCGGGTTTTGATGGTGTCGCACCTGATGAAGCCTTTTATTCTAGCCGCCCGACCGAAGACGCTGCCCGCTGCCATTGTGCCGGTATGGGTCGGCTGTGCATTGGCGGTTCAACTGACGGGGACGTGGGATGTGCGACTGGCATTTTACACCATGATGGGGGCGGTCTGGATCCAGGTGGCCACCAACTTTTTCAACGACGCGATCGACGCCGACAAAGGGGCGGACAGCGATGCGCGGATGGGTCCGGTGCGGGCGACGGCATCGGGCCAGTTGTCGCGCAAGACCGTCTACACGGCGGCCCTGGCATGTCTGCTGTTGGCCTCGGTTTTTGGCTATCCGCTTTTTGTCGCGCGTGGCTGGCCGATGTTAGCGATTGCGTTACCGTCATTTTACCTGGCCTATGGCTACACGGGCGGGCCGTGGCCGTTGGCTTATAAAGGGCTCGGTGAGCTGTTTGTGATTTTATTTTTCGGACTCGTCGCTGTGGGCGGCACCGTCTATGTGCAAACCGGACTTTGGCATGCGGAGGCGATGATCCTGGGTCTGGCCATCGGTTGCTTGTCGGCTGTTTTAATCTCCATCAACAACCTCAGGGATGTCGACGAGGATCGGGTGCATGGGAAAAACACCCTGGCGGTCAAGTGGGGCAGGGCACGGGTACTCAACCTGCTGCTGCTCATGAGTATCGTTGCCTATGTGTGCATGGTGGTGTTGTTTCCCATCAGCGCCGGGTTGCTTTTTTTCCTGCCCGGCCTGATGCTTGGGGCGTTGATTCTCCGCAAGGTGAGTCAATCTCCACCTGGACCATCATATAACCGATTCCTTGCCATGGCCGCGCTGCAGCTGATTCTCTTTGCCATCGCCATTTCGCTCAACATCCGCTGGTAAAACCACCGCCGTCGTGAACGAGACCATCCACATCCACCGATACACCCTGCACAGCGGCGCTGCCCTGAACGCAAGGTCGGTGCGCACCGCGCACGAGGGCGCCTTGATCCGCGTGGGGGAGGACGACTTCGGCTACGGCTGTATCCACCCGTGGCCGGAACTGGGGGATGCGGATCTGGAGCAAACCCTCGGGCTTCTGGCGACGGGGCAGTGCACCGACCTGAGCCGCCGGACCCTGACCTGCGCGCGCGAAGACGGCAAGGCCAGGCGCGCAGGGATCAGCCTTTTCGATGGTCTGCTGGTTCCGCGCAGCCATGCCACCCTGACGATGGACGCCTCCTTGTTCCAGACGGCGGTGGATGCCGGGTTTGATATCGCCAAGGTGAAGGTGGGGAGGGACGGGGAAGCCGAAGCCACATTCATCCGGGAGCAGGCGGCCCGTTTCCCCGAATTGCGCTGGCGACTCGACTTCAACGGCAGCCTGGGGCAGGACGCGGTGGAAAAATGGCTCGCCAGCCTGGGCGATGACGTGCGGGCGAGGATCGATTTTATCGAGGACGCGTACCTGCCCAATGGTTCGCCATGGGTCGATGCCTTGGGCCCCTATCATATCCCGATGGCGGTGGACCGCGACGTTGCCACGGCGTGCGGAGGCTATGGGGTGGCGATCATTAAACCGGCGGTCAATGAGGTCGCCCCCATTTTGAAGCAGGCCGGCGAGCATGGTCGGCGTGTGGTGTTCACGAGTTATATGGACCACCCGCTGGGGCAGTGCTTCGCGGCGTGGGAGGCAGCGAAGGCGCGGGCGGGGCACCCGGAGCTCGTCGATACCTGTGGCCTGGTGACCCACGGGCTGTTTGCGCCGGACGCCTTTTCCGAAAGCCTGGGGACTCCGGCACCCGAATTCCATCCGCCCGCAGGAACCGGCCTCGGGTTTGATGCGTTATTAGAGTCATTACCATGGAAACGACTGAACTAACATCTGATGCGTTCTGGCAGTCGTCCCGCTGCCGCGTGATGGTTAATCCACGTGATGGCAGCGCCCGGTCGGAGGCGGAAACGATCACGCGCTGGGCGTCAGAGCATCACACGTTAGATGGTCACATCCTCTTTGCCACCTCCGGCTCGACAGGTGGCAGGAAGTGGGTGGCCCTCTCCCGCACCGCCTTGCTTGCTTCCGCCACGGCGGTCAACGCTCATCTGGGCGCCAGTCCGGCCGATCGATGGTTGCTCGCTCTGCCTGATTTCCATGTCGGAGGCATGGGCATTTTGGCCCGCTGTTATCAGTCGTCATGCCCGGTCGTTTCACTGCGCGAAAAATGGAGTGCTCCGGCATATCATGCGATGGCGTGTGCGGAACAGGTAACGCTATCGTCACTCGTGCCTGCCCAGTTGGTGGATCTGGTGCAGGCGGACTTGCCCGCGCCCCCGTCACTGCGTGCGGTTCTGATCGGTGGTGGTCGATTGGAAACGGGGATCTATCAGAAGGCCCGCGACCTCGGTTGGCCGGTGGTGGAAACCTACGGGATGACCGAAACCTCGTCGCAGGTGGCGACAGCGTCGTTGACCAGCCGGTCGCTGAAAGTCCTCCCATGCTGGCAAACGAAAACCACGGCAGAGGGCCGGTTGATGGTTCGTGGTGTGCCTGCGCTTACCGGATACGTCTCCTGTGACGGTGGCCTGTGCCATATGCGTGATCCGAAAGAGGGCGGGTGGTTTTGCACGGGGGACGTTGTTGATTTGCAGGATGATACACTCGTGGTCAAAGGGCGCGCTGACCGATGTGTCAAGATCATGGGGGAGTTGGTCAACCTGGCCGAGGTGGAAAAGGCGCTTGGAGATTGTGCGCAAACGTCAGACGTTTTGCATCAGGATATCGTCGTAACCGCGGTGCCCGATATCCGGAATGAACACAGGCTGATCGCGTGTTGCGATCATGAGACGGGCCTGGACGACCTGCTCAGCCGCTACAATGCCACATGCCATCCCGTTTGCCGAATTCATTCGGGTGTTCTGTTGGGGCATATTCCGCGCAGTTCGCTAGGCAAAGTCCTCCATGCGCAGCTAAATCGGATGGTCGTGCAGGCCATGACAAAGTAAGGGTGAAAATATGATTGCTATGCCTTGGGGCATCGAGGATAATGAAGATATCTTGAAAATTAAATTATACGACCATTTGCGAATGAATGGGAATTTAATGCTGCACCGTCCAACCTGCGCTGGGGGAGTTGGAGACCCCGAAACCCTCGCCGCGATCTCTGTTAACTTGAAAATCACAATCCGTGACACTGTGGAGCGGCCAATGAAGTGGCTGGCTGCTTTACCTGTTTTATTCACCTTCCACTTACCCGTCGTTAACCGTCCACCCCATGATCCAATCCAGTCACCCCGAACCAACCGGTCTTTTTAGTGAAACTTCCCCCTCAACAGCATCCGAACGTAAAAAATCCAAGAGTGTGAGAAAATCGCGCATTCAAGAATTTGGCCTTCAGGGCCCTTCGGGTGTTGCCAAGAACTTTGTCCTCGATACCAATGTGCTCCTGCATGATCCGGGGTGCCTGAACCGGTTCAAAGAGAATCATCTCTGTATTCCTGTCGATGTGCTCGCCGAACTTGATAAGTTCAAGGGCGAGCAGAGCGAGCGTGGCGCGAATGCCCGTCAGGTGCACCGCAAGCTGATCGAGATGTTTGCATCCGGTGATGCCGTCACCTCGGGCGTGCCCACTGATGGAGGCGGCACGATCCGACTGGTCATCTATGACCCTGATTTCTGTGAGAAGAACTCTGCGGAACTCGGCCAGTTCCTGCGTGTTTTTCCCGATCGTGAGCGGGTGGACCACCGCATCCTCGCGGCCACGGTGCTGCTGATGGAGCACAACTCGACGCCTGTGGTCCTGGTGACTAAAGACCTCAACATGCAGCTCAAGGCGCGTGCCGTCGGGATTGAGTGTCAGGACTACCTGAACGACAAAGTGGATCCCGCCGAGGTGAGTAGCTATGACATGCGCTGCGTCGATGTCGATCCCTCCGAGCTACAGCGATTTGCCAGTTCAGGGGAGCTGGAGATGGAGCATCCGCGCCGCAAGGAAATCATTTTGAACCAGTATGTCCTGCTCAAGGCCGGCGAAAAACAAACCATGCCGGCGCGCCTCGATGCCAACGGCACTTTTGTCCGCTTGCAGATACCCGAGGTGCTGCGTATCCCTGACGGTCATCACCTCAAGCCCCTGAATCTGGGTCAGAAATGCCTGATCGATGCCCTGCTCAATCCGGAGATATCACTGGTCACTTGTTACGGTCAGGCCGGAACGGGAAAGACGCTGGTGGCCGTGGCCGCCGGTCTGCACGAGATGTTCAACCGACGTTACAATGGACTTACGATCAGCCGTCCGGTCGTTTCCATGGGCGACCAGCTGGGGTTTTTGCCGGGCTCTCTCGATGACAAGATGAAGCCCTGGCTGCAGCCGATCTATGATGCGCTTGACCTGCTGATGCAGCCGGTCACCCAGCAAGCACCACGCAGGAAACAAAAGAAGGAGAATGTCGGAGGTGCCGTCAGCAAGCCGTATGACGAACTCATCGAACGCGGTGTCATTGAGATCGAGGCACTTTGTTACATCCGTGGCCGGTCGATTCCGAACCGCTTCTTCATTCTCGACGAAGCCCAGCAATTGACGCCTCAGGAAGCCAAAACAGTGGTGACCCGCATGTCGCGCGGCTCCAAGCTGGTGCTGGTGGGCGACCCCGCTCAGATTGACAATCCTTATGTCGACAGCCGCAGCAACGGACTCGTTTTCACGAGAAACCGGCTGAAAGGCCAGCCCTTCACAGGCCACGTCACGCTCTCACGCGGTGAACGTAGCCCGCTTGCTGAAGCCGGGGCGCAGTTGATGTAGTGAAATATGGCCCCGGATTCGGTATTGGGTTTGAACTGTGACGATGACTCCGCTACGGTGCGGCACCGAAACCTCTGATGGCCATGCTGAATCTTTCCCGCTTATTTTTCCTGTTCCTGCTGGCGATGCTCGCCGGCTGCGGCAGCAGTGCGCAGGCGCCAAAGCCATGGCTTGGGACATTACGTCATGAGCTGGATTATCTGGGTGCGCGCAACTGGATTGTGATCGCGGAGGCGGCATTTCCCATTCAAAGCCGTCGCGGTCTGCGGGTGATCCGGGTTGATGGAGACATTCCGAATGTGGTTGATGGAGTCGAGCAGATCATAGAGGAGAGGCATCACGTCAAGCCACGCATTTACGCGACCACCGAGATTGAGAATGTCTCTTACGACTACGCACCGGGGATAAAGAATTACCGGAAGGAGTTGGACGTGGCGCTGCATGGGCGCGAGACGGTCAGGCTCGATAACGCAATGTTGATGCACATGCTGAATGACACCAGTAAGACCTACCGTGTGCTGGTGATCAAAACCCGTACGGCGCTCCCCTATTCTTCCGTCTTTATGGAGTTGGGTAGCGGTTACTGGGATGCAGAATCGGAATCCGTCCTGAGGGCGGACATGGACAGGGTTGAGAAGATGGACAGGGTTGAGGGAAATCGCTGATGCTCTTGTCGACCACGGAACCGGCCGCGCCAGCGGCGCTGAGAATTGGTAATTGGATTTTGAAACTTAAAGCCTAGAAAAAAATATGGCCGCGCCTAAAAAAATCGACAAAGCCCTGATGGCGGAACGTGAGGAAGCCTGGGTCGGGGACGCCGTGCTGGCACTCTATATGCGGAAACTCATTCTCAAGGAGCAGGGGAGGATGGACGGGGAGATGTTTGTGCGCTGCACCTCGAACGATTTTCTTCGCAACATCGGCAATGCCACCTCGGTCGAGGCCCTGATTGGCCGGATTTATGACGAGTCGGGACTCGAGGAGGCTTTTGCCTGGATGGAGCACCAACTGCTTCCCGTTTTTCGCCAGCAGGAGAAGAACCACCGGCAGCGTGAGGCGCAGCGGGGGAAGAGGAAGAAAAAGAGCTAAAACGGCCTTAGCCGAGTGCCCGGATAAAACGCTCGAAATACGCCGCCCCCTCCTCAAGATCGGCAACCATGATGAACTCGTCCTTGGTGTGGGCCTGGTCGATCCGTCCCGGGCCAAGGCAAACCGAGGGCACGCCGGCGGCTGAAAGATGGGCCGCATCGGAGAACCATGGCGCACCGACGGGTTTTGAGCCGGGGTTGGCCGATAGCATACGCTGGATCCACGGATTGTCCGTGGCGACCTCCATCGGTGGGTTTTCATGCGGGTTTTGGATCGCGACGGGAAGCTCGTGCGCAGCGAGGAAACTTTCCAACACGGACAGGGCGCCTCCGGCCTGGTAGATGGACGGGGTGGTGCGGATGTCGATCTGGGCCGAAGCCTGGTCGGGAACGATGTTAGGCAGCGATCCGCCCTGGATGGTCGCAATATTGAGTGACGAGTGGCCGAGCACAGGATGTTGATAGCTGGCGAGTTTGCCAACGAATTCCCGGTCCATCAGATCCAGCGTCCGGGTCAGTTTAAGGATGGCGTTTTCACCCATTTCGGGTTGCGAGGCGTGGGCTGCCTTGCCGGTGCTCGTGAGTGTTGCCCAGAGTGACCCCTTGGTGACATGGACGATATCGAGTGACGTTGGCTCGCCGACAATGGCGAACTCGTACTCCGGCGCATGGTGGCGGGCGAAGTGCTTGGAGCCGTGCTGCGACGCCTCTTCGCCCATGAATCCGACAAAATCGACCGCGACCGGCAGGGCGGCCAGAATCCCACGGCAGTTGCTGAGCGCCTGGAGCATGGCCGCCATCGGGCCCTTCGTGTCAGTGGAACCCCGACCGTGGATTTTCCCATCTTCAAGCTCTGCGCCAAACGGTTCGATGGTCATGCCGAGGACGGTGACGGTGTCCAGATGCGGGCCGAGTAGGATACGCGGGCGCTTGTCCGGCCCCGTGCCGTCAAACGGGGCCCGTGCAATGACGTTCGGGCGCCCCGGCAGAACTTCTTCCTGGCTGACCGAGAACCCGATGTTTTCCAGATAGCGCTGGACGTAGTCGGCCATCGCGGCCTCCCCGGTCTGGTCGGTGCCGGGCGCGTTGTCCGGGTTGACGCTGGGAATGCGGATCAGGGACTGGAGCAGGGTGACGACATCGTTGGGCATGGGCGGGTTATAGACTTTATGAGCGCAACGCCCAATACCAATGTTGCCCAATCTGCCAGGTTGCCACGCCCGCGGCTTTTTGGGGCCGATTGTGGCCGGGGCATGGGCCGGGCATGGGCCGGGCAAGGATAGCCCTGAGCCCGGCGGAGGCAATTCTTCCCATTTGGAGTTTGGCGTTTGCATCTTTGAGCTTAGACTGCGCCCGTGCATCAGGATATAGAAAAAGTGTTGATCGACGAGGAGGTGATCAAAAAGCGTCTCGATGTGTTGGCGCAAAAGGTGATGGTGGATTTCGAGGGGAAGCCGATGGTGGTGGTGGCCTTACTCAAGGGGGCGGTTCTTTTTATGGCGGATTTGCTGCGGCGGGTGCCGCTTCCCATGGAAATCGAGTGTCTGAATGTTGCCAGCTATCACGGCGGGACGGAAAGCAGCGGGGTGGTGTCGTTTCTCGATAACAAAATGCCCGACGTGGATGGGCGGAGTGTGCTCCTTCTGGATGATATCCTCGATACCGGCCGGACGCTGGATGCCGTCATGAAAAAGCTCAGGGAGCACGGTGCCGCCGAGGTGAAAACATGTGTTTTGTTAGCCAAGGATATTCCCAGGCAAGAGGTGCTGGCAGCCGACTACACCGGCTTTGTGATCGGTGATGAATTTGTGGTCGGCTACGGTCTCGACTATCGGGGCCGTTACCGCAACCTCCCCTATGTTGGCCTTCTCAAGGAGAGTGTTATCGAGTAGAATGACAGCCGATCAACCTCAGCCATCAATGTCCTGTTCCCCCATCCGTGAAATCGACACCTTTTGCGCCCTGGTTCGGCAGCAGGGCCAGCTGGATTGTGCCGTGGTGCAGGGCCTGGATCTGAGGCGGGAGGACATCGACTGGGCTGCGCTCCGTTGCAATGGCGCGGTGTTTCTCGGTTGTCGGTTCCCTGACGACCTGAATCTGGAGACCTTGCGGCTCAGGGGGGCGTTGATTTTCCCCCGGGTCCCCGGTCTGCCGTACCATCCGAACCGCCACAATCTCTACACGCGCGAAGAGTTGATGGAGGGGTGGTCTGCGCAGGTCGACGAGAGTATGGACAAGCGCATCTATGATCATTTTCACGACAAGGGAAGATACCGTCCGGATGTGCTCGAGGCGCTCGCCCAGAGAATCCATGATCACGCCATCGACGATGCGCTGCACGACCTGTTGGATGGGGACGGGGATGGTGAGGGTAAGAAAAAGGTGGTCGGGATCATGGGCGGGCACGGCACTCCGCGCAAGGATCCTTACTATCGGAAAATTGCCTACATTGCCCGTGCGTTGACGCGCGCCGGATTCTTTGTCGCCTCGGGCGGCGGCCCCGGGACAATGGAGGCGGCCAACCTGGGCGCCTGGATGGCGAACGCGCCTGATGAGCTGCTGGACGAAGCGCTCGATATCCTCGCCCTGGCACCGGTGTACACCGATGCCGGCTACATGGAACGCGCCCAGGAGGTGATCGAATTGCACCCGATCGGCAGCCCCAGCCTGGCGGTGCCGACATGGTTTTACGGTCACGAACCGACCAACCTTTTCTCACGTCACATTGCCAAGTATTTTTCCAACAGCATCCGTGAGGATGGCTTGTTGGCCATTGCGACCTACGGCGTGATCTACGCGCCCGGCAGTGCCGGCACCACCCAGGAGATCTTCATGGATGCCACCCAGAACCACTACGTCACCTTCGATGTGATCAGCCCGATGGTTTTCCTGGGTGAACAACGTTACAAAAAGGACACGATGCTCTTCGACTGCATCAGCCAGTTGGCGGAGGGCAAGGAATATGCCGCCCAGCTGCATTGCACGGATGACGTCGACGAGGTGGTTGCCGTGATCAGCCGCTTCGAGCCGGCTGCCGGCGGGTAGCTGGCCGCCGGGTGACGACGGCTTAATCGAGGAAGCTGGGCAGCCAGAGTGAAATGGCGGGGAAGTAGCTGATCAGCATCAGCGCGATGATCATGGCGATGTAGAAGGGGATCATTGCGCGTGATACTTTGGCGATGTTTCCCTTGCCCACACTGCATCCTACAAACAGGCAGGTGCCTACCGGAGGGGTGCAGAGGCCGATACAGAGGTTGGTGATCATGATGATGCCGAAGTGGATCGGATCCATGCCGAGCGCCATGGTGACGGGTGCAAGAATCGGTGTGAAAATGAGGACGGCTGGCGTCATGTCCATGAAGATGCCCACGATCAGCAGTAGCACATTGATGGCAAGAATGATGACCACGGGGTTGTCACTGAGGGCCATCAGGGCCGCGCTGAACTGCTGCGGGATCTGCTCGCTGGTCAGCAACTGGCTCATGGCACGGCTGGCGGCCACAAGCAGGAGAACCACGGCCGTCGTTTTGACCGACCGGTAGAGGATGTCCTTCATGTCACGCATTTTAAGCTCGCGGTAAAAGACCACAGCTAACAAAAATGCCCATACCGCGGCAATGGCGGACGCCTCGGTAGCTGTGAAGATGCCTCCGATGATGCCGCCAAGGACGACGATGACCAGCAGCAGGCTGGGCAAGGCTGCCGCACCACGCTTGGCCGCCACTTTGGCGGAGACCTTTTCCATGCGACCGATGCCTTTTTTCCGGCTGATGAAATAGCACAGCACCATGATCATGCTGCCTACTAACAGTCCTGGCATGACACCCGCGAGGAAGAGTTTGTCGATGGATACACTCCCCATCGCGACCGCGTAGACGATCATGACGTTGGACGGCGGAATGAGTAATCCGGTCGTTGCCGAGGTGGTGGTCAGCGCAATGTTGAAGTCGCGGTCATACCCCTTCCGGTTCATTTCCGGAATCAGGGTGCCGCCGATGGATGACACGGCAGCGGCGGCCGAGCCGGAGATGGCGCCGAAGAGCATGCAGGTCAGCGTGTTGACCCATGCCAGTCCGCCGGGGAAACGGCCTACAATGGAGCTGGCAAAGTCGATGAGCCGGCGTGCCTGCCCGCCTGCTCCTAACAGCTCACCTGCAAGGATGAAAAACGGGATGGCCAGCAGGGTGAAGCTTTCCGGGCCTGATGCCATGTCGGCGGCGACGGTGACCAGGACTTGATCGTAACCGAGGGCGAACGCGGCAATGACGGTGACACCTGCCAGAACAAAGGCGATCGGCACATGGATGATCATCATCACCATGAACATGATCAGCAGGATAAGGATGGCGATGCTCATTAGATCGAGCTCCCTTCCTCGTGAGATTCGGTGTCGATGTTTTGCAGGGTATCTATCATTTGATCGATATTGAAGAGGGCGATAAACAGTCCGTTAAAGGGGATTGCGAGGTAGAGCCATGCCTTGTGGATGCCCAGGGTTGAGATCATCTGGCCGGATTCCATCCTGTCCATGGTCAGCTGGCTGCCGCCCCAGACCATCACGGCGAGGGTGAAGACGAGGATGATGAGGTGGGTGATCATCCTCGCGGTCTTGCGTGCCTGCGGATGCAGGCTCTGGACAAAGAGGTCGATGCCAAGGTGGGCCTTGTCACGGTAGGCGATGGCCGCTCCGCAAAAGACGAGCCAGACTAGCAGGAAGGTCGCCAGTTCCTCGGTCCAGCGTACCTGGTTGCCGAAGATATACCGTGATCCGACTCCGATAACGACGTCGAAGATGAGAATGACAAAGACCAGAATGGAAAACCAGGTGAGCACCTGATGGAGGAGTCGGTTCAGCGTGCGCATGATGGGGTGGATGGTGGTGGGTTACTTGTTGCCGGCCGACTGGATCCGGTCGTAAACGTCCTTGATGGCGCCGGTGGCATACTTGTCGATGACAGGTTTGACCGCGTTGCGGAACGGGGTGGTGTCGACCTGATGGATGGTCACACCGGATGCCTCGATCTTTTCAAGCGCGTCGGCGGTTGCTTCAATCCAGAGTTTGCGCTGGTATTCGGTCGCTTCTTTCATCGCCTGTTTCAGCCATGCGCGCTCATAGTCCTTGAGTTCGTTCCAGGTCTTGTCACTGATGATGATGATATCGGGAATCCGGGAGTGGGCGTCGAGGGTGAGGTGCTTGCAGATCTCGTAATGCTTGGACGAGAGGATGCTGGGCGGGTTGTTCTCGGCCCCGTCGACCACGCCTTGTTTCAGCGCGGTGTAGAGTTCTCCGAACGGGATCGGGGTGGGCGAGCCGCCAAGCGACTGCACCAGGTCCATGGCCACGGGATCCTTCATGACCCGGAATTTTTTGCCGCTGATGTCGCTCAGGCCGAGGATCGGTTCCTTGGAGTAAAAATTGCGGCTGCCGGAGTCGAAGTAACCCAGGCCGATGAGGCCGCTTGGTTCGCCGTCGTCCCGGACCGACAGACTTTGCAGCATTTCGGTCCCGATTTCGCCGTTCAGAACCGACCAGTAGTGGTCGGCGTCGTTAAACAGGTAGGGCAGGCTGAACACCTTCATCATGCTCACAAAGTTCCCCATCGGGGCGGCGCTGGTCTTGGTCATCGCCAGCGTGCCCATCTGGATTTGCTCGATGCACTTGGTTTCGTTGCCCAGTTGTTCCCCGGGGAAGATGATGATCTCCATGCTGCCGCCGGACAGCTCGTCGAGGCGCTTGGCCATGTATTCGATGCTCTTGTGCACCGGGTGGCTCATTTGCAGCGAGTGGGCAAACTTCAGTTTGCGGACCTGGGACCGTCCGCCGCCGTTGGTGAGCTGTTCACGCGAGACGACGGCGAAGGTGATGCAGGTGACGATAATGCCGACGATGATGCCGACGGCGAAGAAGGATGTGGATTTTTTCATAACGCGAACGTGAGTCCATAGCGCGAGATCGACCATCGATTCCGTGCACAACTGATCACTACCAATGGCGCATGCGTGTGGGAAGGTAAAAGGAGAGGGATCTTTGCGGGGAGGCCCGCTGCCGGGCAGGACGAGCGGTGGGCGGGGCATGCCTGAAGTCCTCGCCCGGCGTCCGGATTTTCAGGTTGAAATTCCTGGTGAGGCTCCTAGTCTCCTGCACGTTATGAAACCTGCAATACTCAGTACAATGGTGGTGATCTCCGGCTGCCTGGTATGGGCCCAAGGCGCGGCCCCTGTCTCGCCGGTCACCCCCGCCGTCAGTCCGGCAACCGAGACCGAGAACGGAACCGAGACCGCCGAGGACCAGATTGATGCTGCGATCAATGCCTTTTGGCAAAAGAACATGGATTTCATGAAGCGCTTGCGCGCGGAAAAAGACCGCAAGAAGCAGATGGAGATGCGCCGCAACGAGCGACCCAGTCCGGCTCAGGAGATTGACCTCGTCTTGAAACTTGCCAAAGAGGATCCCACTGCGGCAGGGGTCGAAAAGGGACTTACATGGAGTCTGCAAGGGGCGAACACGACTCAGCGGAAGGAAATCAGCCGCCTGCTCCTGACCCACTACAAGGACAGCGCTTCGATCGGTAAGCTGGTTCAGAGTTACGCCCGGACAAGGAGTGGCGGTGAGGACGAGCTCCGTCAAATTGCCCAACTGGCTGGTGATGAAACAGTGCGCCAAATGGCAAACTACTACCTTTCTTCCAAGTTGGTTCAAAAGGCGAATACCAAGGCTGAGGGAATTGCCATGACGAAACAGCTGATCGCCTCCCCCGGGATGGAGAAAAATCGAAAGCTCCTTGATCGGCTCAAAAGCCAACTTATGCTGGCCGAAAAACTATCCATCGGCTGCACCGCGCCTGACATCGTAGGCACCGATCAGGATGACAAGGAGTTTAAACTCAGCGATTACCGAGGGCAGGTTGTGCTGCTCGATTTCTGGGGCATCTGGTGAGGCCCGTGCAAGGCCATGCTTCCTCACGAGCGGTCGCTCGTGCAGGAAAAACTCAAAGGACGCCCGTTCGCGATCGTCGGAGTCAACAGCGATTCGAAAAAAAGGCTCAAGGAGCTCGTTGCCGATGGTACGACCGTGTGGCGCAATTTTACCAACGAACAATCCTACGGGAAAATATCCAAAGCCTGGGGCGTGCGTGGCTGGCCGACCCTTTATTTGATCGATCACAACGGCGTGATCAAGCATAAGGGACTCCGCGGTGAAGCCATGGAAAAAGCGATCATGGAAATGGTCGAGGAGGCCGAGAAGGCGGAGAAGGCGGAGAAGGCGGAGTAGCCTTTGCGCGACGGGCCATTTTCCGCCGAAAAACAGGTAACAGCTCGATGGCCAAAATGCTGGCAAACATCACGCCGCAACCCCAGTAACCTGAAGGGGGCAAGCGGTCACCCTGGATGAGCGCACCCGCAATCGCCGCGAAAAGAACCTCGCCGCTCATGATGATCGCCGCATCCGCCTGAGGGGTGTGGCGCTGGGCAATGGCTTGCAAGGTAAAGGCGACACCAATGGAAAGGATGCCGGCATACATGATCTCAGGCCCCGCAGCGAGGATGTTGGCGAGGGTGACGGTTTCCATCGTCATGGCCGCTACCATCCCTATGACAGCACAGCCGAGAAATTGCATCGCAGCCACGAAAACCGGTGTCTGGGTCGACTGCACGACGTAGCCAATCGTAATCACCTGGAGGGCCCAGAAGACCGACCCGACCAGTACCCAGGTGTCGCCGGTGTTGAGTGTGCTGAAGCTGCCGCCGGACAACAAATAGGTGCCGAGCAGGCAACCCAATGCGGCGGGCCAGACCGACCAATGGGGTGCCTTGCGCAGGAAAACCAGCATGATGATCGGCACCAGCGGCACGTAGAGGCCGGTTAAAAACCCCGCATGGGTGACCGAGGTATGGGCTAATCCTATTTGCTGGCAAAGCGAGCCGCCATAAAGAAATACGGCGCACAGCCCCATCCCCCGCCAGCCGGAGACGGCGAGACGGCCGCCCCGGGCACGGTGTTTTCTCAACTCCCTGATCCCCAGAGGCAAAACAAGTAGCCCGCCCAGCATAAATCGCAATCCGGTGAAATAATAGGGACCCACATCCTCCATCCCGGTTTGCTGAGCCACAAAGGCCGTCCCCCAGATCAGCGCGGTGACTAATAATAACAAGTTGGCGCGGACACGGCTCATGGTAAGCAAATCGGGTAGCCTGGAAATGGCCCTGCGAAGTTAGGCGATCATGCCCGTCTGTAAACGACAATCAAGGCGGGAGCGGTGCGGATTTTCGGTCAATACGGTCGGGCACCCCCCCGTGGCTGTGTTACGGACTCTGAAATCAGAGCAATTTCTTGACTCCGGGGCTGGCTCTCACTATCTCTGCTGGCCCGCGAACCACGCAAATCCAACCAACCTACCTACGTACCATGTCACAACAAGTATCCTGGAACGGTGTATTCCCCGCCGTCCCCACCCAGTTTCACGACGATTTTTCCCTCGACCTTCCCTCGACCCAGAAGCACGTCGAAGCTCTTCTCGACGAGGGCGTCCACGGCATTATCATGCTGGGAACCATCGGAGAAAACTGTTCACTGTCGCTGGATGAAAAAGTCAAGGTGATGAAAGCGACCGTCGAGGTGGTCAATGGCCGCGTGCCCGTGCTCAACGGCGTTGCCGAGTTCACCACCCAAGGTGCCTGCGAGACCGCCCAAGCGACCGCCCGCGTCGGCGTCGACGGATTTATGGTCATGCCCGGCATGGTCTACAACTCGGACCACCGCGAAACGGTGAACCACTTCCGCCGGGTTGCCGGTGCCACCGATCTGCCGATCATGTGTTACAACAACCCGCCCGTCTACCGGGTGGACCTCACCCCGGAGATGTTCGAGGACCTGGCCGATGTCGATAACATCGTCTGTATCAAGGAAGCCGCCGGCGATGTGCGCCGGATCACCGACCTGTTCAACAAACTCGGCGACCGCTACCTCATTTTCTCCGGCCTCGATGACGTGGCGCTGGAAAGTATCATGCTCGGCTGCACCGGCTGGATCTCCGGCCTGGTCGACGCCTTCCCACGCGAAAACCGCTTGCTCTGGGACGCCGCCATGGCGGGTGATTACCAGAAGGCGCTGGAAATCTACCGCTGGTACATGCCGATGCTTCACTTCGACAGCCACCCCAAGCTGGTCCAGTATATCAAGACGACCTGCGCCGAACTTGGATACGGCACCGAAACCGTGCGCGAGCCGCGTATGCCACTGGTCGGCGCGGAACGTGAAAGCATCCTCAAGACCGTGCGCGATTGCGTCGCCACCCGCCCTGCGTAATTCAAGCGGAATATTGATCTACAAAAAAGCGAAGGGGACGAACCCCTTCGCTTTTTTTGTCGAGTGACGGCAGGGCTCCTCCACAAGGGCTGTTCCCGGGTTGAGACTTCATTTTCAACCGCCAAAAAAGACGAGCTATGCGAAAGAAGACTTGGGTGGCTACTTCATTTTGGAACCACGGAAGACACGGAAGGACTTGGGTTGCCGAGGGACAGGAGTGTCCCTCCTCCCTAGGCCTTCGGCCCGCGAAGCGGGGAGATAGGGAGCGTGGACACTCCTGTCCACAGCGAAGGATAAGTGAAGTAGCTAGTCTTTCTTATTTGGTCTTTGGAGTTTGGAGTTTCCCCCCTTGGTCTTTGGAGTTTAAAACTTAGAGTTTCCACCCTTTGGGTCTTTCGCCATTCCCAACCTATCCCTTGCTGACCTGCTCGTAGGCGAGTCCGGCGCCAACGAGGTCGCTCAGTGCCATGCCGATGGATTTGAACAGGGTGATTTCCTCATCGTTTTCGCGCAGTGGCACCTTGCCGGTACACATTTCGATGAGCTCGCCGACGACGCCTTCCTCGGTGAAGACACCCTCCGAGATCGGGACAAGCACTTCGCCGGCCTCCTTGAAGCAGTTGGCGTAGCTGTCGGCATAGACCTTGGATTTGACGACCAGTTCGGTGTCGCACTCACGCTTGGTCGCGTGGTGGTTGCCAATGAAATCGGTGTGGGTTCCAGGACGCACCCAGTCGCCCATCACGAGCGGTTCATGGGACGCGGTGGCACTGACGATGATGTCCGCCTGACCGCAGGCTTGTTCGATGCTGTCCACCACGGAGAACTCGATGTCGCCGAGCTCGGCGGACATTTGATCGACGACTTTCTGCGCGTTCGCCGGGGTCCGTCCCCAGACCATGACACGTTTGAGCGGGCGCACGCTGGCTTGCGCGCGGATGATGTAAGTCGACAGGTTACCGGTGCCCAAAACGAGCAACGACTCCGAGTTTTCGCGGGACAGCAGTCGGGATGCCAGGCCGGAGATCGCGGCGGTCCGCCAGAACGTGACACTGGTGCCATCGACCAATGCCAGCGGCTCACCGTGGGCGCGGTCGAACAAGAGGATCTTGGAATACAGCGACTTGTATTCCGGCCCTTGGTTGTCGGGGAAATAGGTGAAGGCCTTGACTCCGATGATGGAATCATTCCATGAGGGTAACAGGGCAAAGGCATTGGTGTTGTCCTCCTTGTCATCCAACATGAACACCGTTCTTGGCGGCATGGTGAATTCCTTGGAAAACGCATCTTGGAGCGCATCAACAAGGGCGGGGTAACTCAGGGCGGCGTGAACTTCTTCGGGGCTGATGATTTTCATGGTGAAATTAGTGGTTAGCCGATATCGGCATGTCTATCTATGGATGACGAGATAGTTGTGACCAGCAAAAAATGCCGACTCTTCCGAGGT
>JBFERY010000024.1:0-33170 GCA_041548785.1 Oceaniferula sp. | reverse complement strand
CTTTTTGGCCTTCTTGGCTACTTTCTTCTTAGCGACCTTTTTGGCTTTTTTGGCTACTTTCTTCTTAGCGACCTTTTTGGCCTTCTTGGCGACTTTCTTCTTAGCGACCTTTTTGGCCTTCTTGGCTACTTTCTTCTTGGCAGCTTTTTTGGCCGCTTTCTTAGGAGCGGGTTTCTTGGCGGCTTTTTTCTTGACTGCCTTCTTGGCTACCTTCTTGGCTGCTTTTTTAGGAGCGGGCTTTTTGGCGGCTTTTTTAGCCTTGCGTGGTGCGGCTTTCTTTTTCGCGGTCTTTTTCTTGGTGGCCATAATGTGGTGGTATGTTAGGGTCTGTTGTTTTGGGGCGGTTGAATCCGATTTCTCTTCAGTTTGGTTGCTGGCAAGATTGCCTGCAATTTTTCGTTAGATGTTTCGGGTTGTTTTTGTTGGAGTTGTTTGTTCCGTATGTTGTGATACAAACAATGCTCTACTAATTAGAGAATGCCCTAACAAATATAATAGGTCAAGAAGTGAATTTAACTTTTCAAAACTATTTTTTCACGAGCTGTTTTCACTCGTCGGCCTTCGTTGGATTGTTAGGCCGTTTGAATTGGGGTGCGATTTTCAGCATCGTGCCCCAAAAATTATTGTCGGATGGGTGGCCGTTAAAAAGTATTTTCCCCTCGGGCGAGACAATGACCATGGTGGGGAGGTCGGTGATGCGGAGTAGGTTGGCCAGCGAATTCTTGTTAGAGTCGACGACCCACGCGCATTGGGCTTTGTCGGCGTCCTCTTTGCGTATGCTCTCCGCGTCTTCAAGGATGCCGGGGTACTGGCCGACGAGGACGGAGATCACGGCGATGTTTTGATCCTGGCACGACATGGTGGTGAGGATGAAGTCGGCCAGGTTGAGCTGGACCTCCTGGCTCATGGGCGACCAGAAGTGGATCAGGGTTGCTTTTTTCCCCTTCATGAGTTGGCCCAGTGTCGAGGCTTGCGCTCCGCCCTGCATGGACACGGGGCGTTGGGGGTCAAGGGTGACGGCCGCCATGGCTTCGTCCAGACGCAGGCGGTCGATGTGTGGGGCGAATGCCTGGCCCTGGCGCGGGCTCAGCCAGAAGGCTTCGGTGATATGGTTTTTGAAGCCGGCCTTGTCTCCCTTTTGCAGCGCGGCGAGAGCCTGGGTGTAGTGGACGATTGCGAGCCAGTCTTCCTTGACGGAGAAGACTTCGGATGTGTCGGCGTCGAAGCTGTCCGCCTGTTTGAGGAGTTCCGGGGCGAGGGCGGCGAGTGCGGTTTCGTCGCGCAGGTCGACGAGGTGGAGGAAGCGGGCTTCGAGCAGGACTTGTGGGTGGATGCCGGCGCTCTGTGCCTCCTTGAGGGCCGCGGGGAAATCTGCGGCGCCCATGCTGGAGAAGATTTTCTCCATGGCGGCCTCTTTGGGGGATGCCGGTTTGTCTTCCTGGCTTGGTTGCTGTGCAGCAGCGAAGCTGGCGAGCAGGAGTGAGAAGAGGATATGTTTCATGATGGTATACTCAGGTGGCAAACGGCAAAGGCCAAGGTAAAAAAAACGGGCGGGCATGAGCCCGCCCGTAGGGATTGTTTTGGCTGGGGATTGAGGCTGGGGGTTTAGCGGCCGGGAATGGTCAGAGTCTGGCCGGTGCGGATGTTCGTGCTGGTGAGTCCGTTTGCGGCTTGGATGGCCTCGATGCTCGTGCCGTATTTGCGGGCAAGTCCCCAGAGGCTGTCGCCAGATACCACGGTGTGACTGGTTCCGCCCACGAACGTGTCGCCGGCTGCCTCGGGGATTTCCGGAGAGGGTGGTTGGGTGATGCCGGGTAGGGGCTGATAGGGGGCGGCACCGGCAGACGGAGCGTAGGAGCCTGTTTCACCGCCCGCCTGGGGGACGCCGTAGGGGTTGGTTGCTTCCGCAGCAGGTACTCCGTAGGGGTTCGTGGCGGCTCCGGCCGATTTGTTTTTTTTGTATTCCCGGTAATCGGGATCCAAGGCGCATGAGCTGAAGGTGATGGCGGTGACGCAGGCGGCGGCAAACGTGATGGTCGTAGTTGTTTTCATAGTGGGTCGTTGATGGTGAATGGTGTTATGGCGATTAGTGATTGCTAGATAATTAGCACTTAATGGCTATTTGTAAAACGGAAGTTTGTCGGGGATGCTTTCAATCTTTTCCGGGAAGTTGTAGAATGCGGCGGCGGCTGTTTCAGTGTGTCCTGCGAGTTCCTCCAGGCTTTCTCCGCGCGCGCGGGCGATGGTTTCCGCGGTGAGGCGAGTGAAGGCGGGTTCGTTGCGTGTGCCGCGATGGGGGGCCGGTGCGAGGTAGGGGGCATCGGTTTCGATCATGAAGGAGCCTGCCGGACAGCGGGTGGCGGTGTCGATGACGACCGCCGCGTTTTTAAACGTGGCAATCCCGGTAAAGGAAATCAGCCCGCCAAGGTCGAGGATCGGCTGGGCGGCGTCCATGCTGAACGGGAAGCAGTGAAACACGGCGCGAACCTGGTCGGCATGTTTGCTGTAAATGGCGATTGCATCTTGCAGGGATGCGTCACCGGACCGGTCCCGGGTATGGATGACGATGTTTTTGTCAAGCTGGGCGGCGAGTTGGAAGTGCTGGTCAAGGAACGCGCGCTGGCGGGCATGATAGCTTGCGTCGGTCCAGCCATCGGGGGCGGGGTGATAGTAGTCGAGCCCGGTCTCGCCGATGGCGACACAGCGCGGGTGGCGTGCGAATGCTTCGAGTGACGGCAGGTAGTCCTCGCGGGTTTCGTGAACGTCGCACGGGTGGATCCCGACGCAGGCAAAAACCTCGGGATGTTTTTCGGCGATTTCGAGGTTGGCCGCGCAGTCATCCAGGCAGGTTGCCAGGGTGACCATGCGCATGATCCCGTGATCACGGGCGCGCGTGATGATTTCCCCTAGTTCCCCGGGAGTGAACTTGTGGGAAGCGAGGTGGCAGTGGGAGTCGGTGAAAAAAGGGGTCGTTGGTGTCATCATCAAAGAGAGGTGGATCAGAGGTGCGGATAGATTGCTCACTATGTATTTTCCCGAGGTGTCTCCTTTTTGTAAAAGAGGGCGTAGGGGATGAAGATGATGGCCGTGACCAGCATCAGTTGGGTGAAGAACCAGAAGTAGCTGGCCCCCTCCATGCGGGTGCCCCCGCCGGCGTAGTAGCTTATTTTCAGCCGGGATGCGTCATCCGTGGCCGTTGCGTTGTTGTCGGGGTTCAGTCCGAGTTCTTGTTTGCGGCGTTCCAGCCATGGCGTGTCGGGGCGGAGGGTGTCAGTCCATGAGGCGGCTTTTTCCTTTTGGGGTTCGGGCAGGGTGAGGGTCACGCCCAGGTCCCATTGGGTTTGCTGTTGTTGGTCGGGGCCGTCCGAGGATATCCGGGCTGTCCGCGAGTTAAGGCGCGTGTAGCGCAGCGGGTTCCCCCATGGATCGGTGACGGCGGCCATGGAGGGGGTTCCTTTTTCATTGGAAGGGAGCTCCCCCTTGACGAGGTAGATGCGCTTGATGGTTTCGGCGCTTTCCTTGAGTTGTTGGAAGCAAGGTGAGTGGATGATTCCCCCCTTGCGGGTGATGTCATCGGTGGTTCCGGCCTGTTGGTCGAATCCCGGGTGGGGTTGGTTGTCCTCGAGGGTGACCGAGGGCACCTGGATGTGGTTGTTGATGCCGGCGGTAACGAAATTGCCGACGGCCACCGATCCCAGGTAGAAGCACATGACCAGTGATTTCATGTTGCGGGGTGCCTGGGTGTAGGCGAACTCGAGGGCGACGATGGAAACCATGACCTCTGATGAGGTGAGCAGGGCGTAGGCGGCTACTTGCCAGATGATGTTGGGCGTTTGTCCTGAGTCGATGATGGTCTGGGTCACCGCAACCAAGGCGAAGGCGGCCACCATGACAAAGAGCCCGATGCCAATTTTGCGGAGCGGCGTGAGCTGCCATATTTTCGAGATGGCGGGGTAGACGAGGTAGGTGAAGACGGGGATGAGCGCGAGCACGAACAGCGAGTTGAGCGACTGGATTTGCGATGGCAGCCATTGGGTGCCGAGCAGGTTGCGGTCCATGTCCTGGGCCTGGAAGATCAGCGTGGTGCCGGTTTGATCGAACAGGGACCAGAAGATGGCGAGGAACAGATAGAGCGGCGCGAGGTGCAGCAGGGTTCTCCAGGTTGCTTTTTTCCCGAAATCCTTCAGGAAGCGCATGCCTCCGGCGGGGACGTGGGCGAATCGCTTCCGGCCCATCCAGAAAATCAGCGTTGCGATTGCCATCAGGATTCCGGGGATGCCAAAAGCAAGATGGGGGCCGTACCACTCCATGAGCCACGGGGTGAGCAGGGCGGAGATCATGGCGCCCAGGTTGATGGAAAAGTAGAACCAGTTGAAAATCTTGGCGAGAAGGTGGGAGTTGCCACGCCCGAACTGATCGCCGACGTGGGCGGAGACGCAGGGTTTGATGCCGCCCGATCCCAAGGCGATGAGCATCAGCCCCGCCGTTAGCCACCAGCGGGCATCCCCCTGAGTGCCCATAAAGGCGAGTGCCGCGTGCCCCGCGCAGTAAACCAGTGAAAGGGCGATGATAGTGCGATATTTCCCCAAGAAGATATCAGCCAGAAGGGCGCCGAAAAACGGGGTAAGATAGACCCAGCCGACCCAGGTGTGGATTTTTTCGGTGGCTTCGGCTGTTGTCATGGCCGTGCCCGGGGTATCGCTCATCAGGTGAAGATACTTGACCATGAAGACGGCCAACACGGCTTTCATCCCATAAAAGGAAAACCGCTCGGCAGATTCGTTGCCGATGATGTGCGGTATGCCTGACGGCATGCCTTGGGTGTCTGATGGTGATGTGCGGTAGGACATGGTGTTTGTTAGGTGGTGTTAGGTTGATGGGGTGACAATGGCGAGGAGTTCCCTGATGTGGTGAATGAGGTGGGCGGGTCGCTCCGATTCGAGTGCTGCCAGATCGTGATATCCCCAGGTGGCGGCGATGGCGATCATGCCGGCGTTGCGGGCGGTGGCCAGGTCGATGGTGGAGTCGCCAAGGAAGGCGATTTCCCGGGGTGGTGTGCCGAGGGCGTCGGCGGTGGCGAATGCGCCCGTCGGGTCAGGTTTGGTGGGGGTGCCGTCGCGCTGGCCGAGCACGACGGAGAACGGGATGCCGGGGAAAAGGTGATCGGTCATTTGTCGGCAAAAAATATCGGGTTTGTTCGAGAGCACGGCGGTGCTGATGTTGCGTCGGGCCAGGGTTTCGAGCGCTTCGGCAACCCCGGGGTAGGGGGATGTTCCCTCTTTCCAGGTTGCTGCGTAATCGGCGCTCATCAGGGGGACGAGGTGTTGGGTGTCCTCGGTGGGGTAGCCCGTGGGCACGGCTCGTTCCACGAGTTTGTAGATGCCGTTGCCGATGAAGCTGCGGACCGCCTGTTCAGGGTGGATTGGCAGTCCTGCCTCTTGCAAGACGCGGTTGAGGGAGGCGGCGAGACCCGGTAGGGAGTGGATCAGGGTTCCATCGAGGTCAAAAATTACGGAGCGAATCACGCCCCCGAGCATCAGGCTAATGCGGTGTGAGATCAAGACATACTCGTAAAAGATTCCGGCCCCCGCACGCTGCAACACACGGAGGCCGGACACTATCACACAGCAAACACAATCATTTGCATGCTATTCCTTTTCGCTTACGACGTAAGGCGAGGGGAAAGACTGACAACACAATCAGTAATGAAGAAGAGGGTTCGGGGACGGCGGACGCCAGGGAGGATGTGGCGGAGTCGAGGGAAAACTGGTTGGATACGGAGGTGTTGGTCATGTCGATGCCGAAGCTGCGTCCGCTACCGGCGTCATCGCCACCCTGCCAGCCCAGGCGGATGGCATATCCGGGTTTGTTTTCAAAGCTCCAGGCTGCGAGGGGGGAGTCGGTGCCGCCGGATGGCAGCGTCGAGGTGAATCCTGTGACGTGCGCAAATTCCAGGACGGGGCCGTTGGACAGGTCTGAGAGGTCGTTGCCGAAGACGGAGGCTGTGAAGCGGTCGGGTGCCGACGGGGTGTCGGTTCCGTTGGCGTAAAACACGACGGTGAAGTCGGCGTAGTGTGACCCCTCGCCGCCGGTGCCGACAAAGCTGGGTCGCCATTTTGCCATTTCGATTGAATCTGCCGAGGGTGAATCCAGGTTGAGCAGGGTGGCATTGGTCAGGGCGTCGATGGTGACGATGGCGTCCAGGCCTGATATCACGTTGCTGAACCGGTAGGTGGCGCCGGCCTCGAGCGCGGAGCCGCTTGCGAGACTGGCGCCGCTGAACGTCATCTGCTGGGCAAGCGCCATGCCGGTGACGCAAGTCGCGGCAAGTGCGCAGGTGGTCAGTTTCAGCAAGGTGTTCATAAGGGGGGCAAACGGGTTGGATATGGGCGTGTCACGGCGGGTGCTACCTGCGTCGCCGGCGGAGTGACAAAACGAGGGCGCCCAGGGCGCTGAGTAATGCCGAGGAGGGTTCGGGCACGGGCACGATCACTGGGCTGTTTTCGCCGGTGAAATAGGCGCCATAAAGACGGTCGTTATCGGCGCTCATGACGGAATCGGTGCCCATCCAGCCGAGACGCATGGAGTAGGCGTGTTTTCCTTCGATCTGCCACACCGAGAGCCACTCGGCGGCGGCGGTGACGCCGGCATTGCTGGTGCTGTCCTTGGCCATGACCAATTTACTGCCGTCGACATAATCGATGACATTGAGCTGGCTGCCGGCGGAAAGCAGGGAGCTGAATCCGGCGACCTGGGCAAATTCGATGACATTGCCGTCCGCGGTGCTAGGCAGGTCGCCGTCGCCATCGGTGTCGTAGAGGGACATGGTGATGCTATCCAGCGCCACCGGTGTGTTGCCGCCGTTGGCGAAAAAGCGGAGGGTGAAATCGGCATAGTGCAGTTCGTTGGTGTCCGGGGCGCTGACGCCGCTGATGCTGGGGCGCCATGCGGCGTCGTCTTGCGTGGATGACGTGACCGGGGAGTCATCGATGCGAGTGAGTGTGGCATTGCTGAGCGAGGTCACCTCGATGATGGCATCGACACCGCTGGTGACGTTGTAAAAACGGTAGGATGAGCCGCTCTGGAGGTCCGAGCCTTGGATCAGGCTGAAATCATTGAACGACAGTTGCTGGGCAGCGGCATTGCCCGCGAGGCAGGTGGCGATGGTAGCGAGAGTGATGAGGTGCTTCACGGAAGGGTGGGTTTTTGTTCGAAGACGTTTGCATGATGGTGTTTTTTATAAAAAATGCAAGTTAATAATTACAAATAATTTAATTTAACATGATGTTTATATATAATCAGCACCTTGTTTAGTCGTCTTGGTCTGGCGGAAGGCGTTGCTGTTAAAGGGGTTAAAGCTATTATGGTTTTCTCGAGGGCTGCGGCTGGGGTTTGAGTGGGTTTCGTTAAATATATTTAAAGGAAAGGGTTTAGGTGTTGTTTTTACATAAAAAACGCCACGCGGCATGGTAGCCGGTGGCGTTTTTTTGGGGGGGATCGGTTGGCCGTCGGTGTGTGACGTCGGATTACGCCTCGCCCTTGTGCAGGTGAATATCGGTTTGCGGGTAGGGGAAGCAGATGCCTTTCTGGTCGAAGGTTTTTTTCACCTGCTCGGTGAGGTCGAAAAAGATGCCCCAGTAATCGGACGAGTCTGCCCAGACGCGGACGACGAGGTTGACCGAGCTGTCGGCCAGTTCTTTGACCGCGATGAGGGGTTCGGGGTCCTGGTGGATGCGGGGATCGGCCTTGATGAGGGTGAGCAAGGTGCTTTTTGCGAGGTCGATGTCGTCATCGTAGCTGATGCCGAAGAGGAGGTCGACGCGGCGTTCGGGCTCGGCTGAGTAGTTGATCAGGGAGCCTGTGGCGACGGGGCCATTGGGCAGGATGATCCGCTTGTTGTCGCCGGTATTGATGACGGTGTTGAAGATTTGGATGCTCCGGACCTTGCCGCTGTGGCCCTGGGTTTCGATGAAGTCACCGACTTTAAAAGGTTTGAGCATGAGGATCAGCACGCCGCCGGCGAAATTCTGCAGGGTTCCGGAGAGCGCGAGTCCCACGGCGAGGCCGGCGGCGCCGAGCACGGCGACCAGCGACGTGGTGGGGAATCCGGCGATGCCGGCGCAGGTGATGATGAGCAGCACCTTGAGTCCGGTGGAGGCCAGGCTGTGGATGAAGGTTTCCAGGGCTTCGTCATAGTCGGTTTTTTGGAACCATTTGTGCAGTCCCTTGCAGAGGATGTTGACGACTTTCCAGCCGATCCACAGGGCGATGGCTGCGGACAGGAGTTTCAGGCCGTGGGTGGTGGCGAGTGTGGTGATTTGTTGCAGGATTTGTGCGAGGTCGATATTCATAACAGGGGGGTGTTATTCGTTGTCGGTTGGGGAAGCAACCTCAAAAGGAGCATAAGCTGTGACTGGACAGAGGGGGGGGATCGGCTAGAATAGGCGCATGCTTCCCAAGTTGATCACCGGGGTCCCCGGGCCGAAGTCGCGCGCTTTATCCAAGGAGTTGAAATGTTATGAGTGTCGTAACGTCACCTATGTGGCCGAGGACTGGCCGGTATTCTGGCAGCGAGCGGAAGGGGTGAATGTGTGGGATGCCGATGGGAACCGTCTCCTTGATCTTACCGCGGCGTTTGGAGTGGCGGGTTTGGGGCATGGATGGCCGGCGCAAGCGATGCGTGAGCAGTCGACGGCGCTGATCCACGGCATGGGTGACGTGCATCCGACGGCGTTGAAGGTGGAGGTCTGCCGGCAGCTCTCCGCCGTGACGTATGAGCGTTGGGGGGCGGGTGTAGGCAAGACGACGTTGAGTAACTCCGGGTCTGACGCGGTCGAGACCGCGTTGAAAACGGCACGTGTGGCGACGGGAAGAAGTGGTGTTGCCAGCTTCAGAAACAGTTATCACGGTCTGGGCTACGGCGCCCTGCTTGGCAGTGGTATGGAGAAATTCCGCCAGCCCATCGAGGATCAGTTGGCGCCTCTGCGGGTGCTGCTTGATTTTCCTTCGGACGATGGCGGGATGCGTATGTTGGAGGGGCAGCTGGCGGGTCTTGATGCGGGTGAAATCGGGGTCGTCCTGGTGGAGCCGATCCAAGGCCGTGGTGGCAAGGTCGTGCCGCCGGACGGTTTCCTTGCCCTGTTGAGATCCTGGTGTGACCGGAATGGCGCCTTGCTTGTCTTTGATGAAATTTTTACCGGCTTCAACCGGACCGGGAAGCTGTTCGCCTGCGAATGGGAGGGTGTTGTTCCCGATATGATTTGCCTGGGCAAATCGATGAGTGGAGGGTACCCCATTTCCGCTTGTGTCGGCAAAGCCGAGGTCATGGACGCGTGGCCCGAGTCCGAGGGGGAGGCGTTGCATACCAGCACCTTCCTCGGCAATCCCGTCGGCTGCGCCATGTCCGTGGCCTCCTTGAAAAAGCATTCGGAGCAGAGGATACGGGACGCCGTGCTGGAGAAGGGGGCGTTGATGAAGGAGCTGCTGCAGGACTTGAACAGCCCGCTCATTCACGAGGTGCGTGGTCGGGGGTTGATGCTCGGTGTCGAGCTTCGTCATGCTGATGGTTCGCCGGCGGGCGACGTGGCCGGCCGGATCCTTGGTAAGATGATGCGGCGCGGTGTGCTGATGCTGGCTGACGGTCCCGAGGGTAACGTGCTTGCGTTTACGCCGCCGTTTGGTTTGACCGCAGCAGAGATCACCTATGCCGTGATGCAGCTTCGGAGTGTCCTTGACTGTTAGTGTGGAGCGCCGATAATGGAAGCCGATGAGTGACCCAGCCATAGTATGGATGAACGGCGAGCTGATGCCCGCCGATGAGGTGCGCGTGTCGCCGTTTGATCTTGGCCTTGCGGTCGGGTGGGGGGTGTTTGAGACCATGCCTGGTTACGACGGCAGGGTGTTTGGCTTTGCACGGCATTACGAGAGGTTGACCCATTCCGCGTCGGTGCTCGAGATACACGTGCCGGCGGCTGAGTTGTTGGACTCGGCGGTGGGTGAGGTGCTGCGTGCCAATGGCCTGATGTCGGGGCGGGCCAGGATACGGCTGTCATTGAGTGGTGGTGAGCATCCGTTGGCCGGGGGTGGCGCAGCAGGGGATGCCCGTGGGTATGTGATGATTCATGCGGTGTCGATGCCTGATCCGCTGGCTGTGGCGAGACTTGTTGCGGTGCCGTTTCTGCACAACGAGCGCTCGGGCCTGTCCGGGTGTAAGACCGCATCGTATGCCGGCAATGTGCTGGCCTTGCGCCATGCGGCAGCGGCAGGTGCCGATGAGGCACTGGTTTCTAACACGATGGGTCACCTGTGCGAAGGCGCGACGTCGAACGTTTTTCTCGTCAAGGAGGGCGTGGTGAAAACGCCGTCGCTCGCGAGTGGTTGCCTGGCCGGAGTGACACGTGCCATTGTGCTCGAACTGTGCCGGGAGCACGGTGTCGCCCTGGAAGAGTGCCCGTTGACGCTGGCTGATGTGGAGGCCGCCGACGAAGTTTTCCTGACAAGTTCGGTGCGCGAAGTGCAGTCGGCACGCCTGCTTGGATCCGGGCATGAGGCGGGCGGGCCCGTGACGCTACGCCTGGCCGCTTGGTATCGGGAGCGGGTGAGAAAGGAGCTTGGGCGATGAGTCTGGCGAGTTACACGATGCCGATCAAGGATGCCGATGTGGAGACGATCCGCGCGATTTTGGAAGAGGGGGGATTTGATTTCAAAGAAAAACCGTATGCGCATTTTTCGGCCAAGAAGGGAAAGCTCAACGTCACGGTTTATGAGAAGGGGCCGAAGGTTCTGGTGCAGGGGAAGGAGACCGAGGATTTTGTCAGGTTCACGCTGGAGCCTCTGGTGTTGGGGGAGGCGAGGCTGGGGTATGAGGAGGTCAACGAGCCGGAGATGTTCGAGCCTCATTTCGGCATTGATGAAAGTGGCAAGGGGGATTTTTTTGGCCCCCTTGTGATTGCGGGAGTTTACACGGATGCCGCTTCAACCCGTGCGCTGATGGATGCCGGGGTGATGGACAGCAAGCGGATCACGAGTAGCGCGAAGATTGCCAAGCTGGCGCAAATCATCCGTGACACGCGTGGTGTATTTTACGAGGTCGTGAGCATCGGCCCCGAGCGTTACAACGAAATGTACCGGTCGTTTAGGAATTTGAACCGCCTGCTGGCCTGGGGGCACGCGCGTGTGATCCGGAGTCTGGCCGAAAAGGTTCCCGGTTGCCCGCGCGCGCTCAGTGATCAGTTTGCCCGCAAGGAGGTGCTCGAAAACGAGCTCGCACGTCACGGGGTGAAGATTGACCTGCAACAGCGGACCAAAGGCGAGAGCGATGTGGCGGTGGCGGCGGCGTCCATCCTCGCCCGCGAACGTTTCGTGCAGTGGATGGCGGCCTCGAGTGAGAAGTCGGGTGTCGAGATCCCGCTGGGTGCCGGGCCTCATGTCATTGAGGCGGCGCGTGAGTTGCTTGCCGCGCACGGGGAGGCGATTCTCCCCAAGGTGGCCAAGATGCACTTTAAGACGGCTGGCGAGGTGTTGAAGTCTTGAAGTCTTGAAGTCGGGAAGTCTTGAAGTCTTGAAGTCTTGAAGTCGGGAGCGGGATTGATTGACGAGCGATGATTGATGATTTTCGATTTTCGAAGTAGGCTTCCGCCTCTGCGGCAGCACTTCACTTCAACAGTCAGCCATCGTAATTCGTCAATCATCCGACCATGGTCGGGAGTCGGGGAGTCTCTGGACTAGGCGCGATTGAGGCTGACATCGGCATCGAGTTTGAGCCAATCGATGCATTCATCAAGCAAGTGGGTGTCCATCGAGTGTACGTCTTCGCCTTTTCCGATGTCCTTGAGCAGGAGCACGGTGAGTTCGCCGCCCAGGTGTTCACGGAATTCCTCCAGGCCGACAAAGACGGCGCGGATGCCGTCGGCGGTGCGCATCTCAAACGACGGATGCCAGGTCGCGAGGCGGAGTTTTTTCAGCACGGTGAGAATCCGCATGGCGGAGGATTCCTCGAGCCGGCCGGTTTTCCAGGAGTAGACGGTATCGAGGGCGACGCCGATGCCGACGGCGTCGGCATGGCTGAGGGAGAAGTCGGTGAGTTGCTCCATTTTGTGGGCCGCCCAGTGGCCGAAGTCGAGTGGCCGGCTGTTACCCGTCTCAAATGGGTCACCGCCGTAGGCGATGTGTGAGGCGTGCAGGAGTGCGGAGCGCTCGATGGTTTCCTCAAGTGTATGTGCGTGCAGCGCGGTGAGTTGATCGCAGTTATCCTCGATCCAGTGGAAAAAGGCGGCGTCCTTGACCAGCGCGACCTTGACGGCTTCCACGATGCCGGCCCGGCGGTCGGTTTCGGGTTGGCCAAGCAGGAAGGAGAAATCGTTAACCACCGCGTAGGGGACGGCGAAGGTGCCGAGGAAGTTTTTTTTGCCGTAAGCATTGATCCCGTTTTTGACGCCTACACCGCTGTCGTCCTGGGCGAGGGTGGTGGTGGGGAACCGGACAAAGCGGATGCCGCGGTGGGCGGTGGCGGCGGCCAGGCCGATGACATCGAGGTAGGCGCCGCCTCCGATGCAGATGATGTAGGAGTGGCGGTCGATGCCGGCTCGTTCAATGGCATCCCATGCCGCTTGCAGCGTGTTTGCGTCCCGTTTGCAAAACTCACCGCCGGTCTGGACGATGGTGCCGCGGGAATCGAATCCGGGCATGCGCTCGAGGTAATTGTTGATTCGGGATTCAAGTGCGGGGAAGGCCGCGGCGACCCCGCCATCGATAAAGGCGATGACCTTGGCGTGGCCGTTGGTTGCCAGCAGGTTGATAAGCATCCGGTTGTCCACCGAAAAGGCATCACGCGTGAAGCGGATGCGGTGCGCTGTGCTGATTCTGATATCGAAATCCTTGCCGTGCATGGGTATACTACGTGGTTTTGAGCGGAATATTAGTGCAAAATAGCCACAATGACCAGTTTGGCGACCATATATTCGGCTATCTCACAAATACCCGGCCCTTGATCTGGGAGCTTATTTCCAGAAACAGTCCGCGTGCGTCGCGATCGATGCGCTGCAGAAACCATCCGTATTCAGCTGTGTAGAGTATGGTGCAGTGCCTGAGGGTGCGAGTGGTGTTCTGCTTGTCTTTCGGGCCGAAAAAACTGATCCGTTTGGCGAAATGATGCCTGAATCCGTCCTTTTGGGTTTGGCTTCCACTGAAAGTATGGATCACGTGATAGTGTCGGGGGTGCAGTCTTTCCAGGGTGGCAATGATTTTGACAGCATCCTCGTTGCTGAGCCCGGGATCGCTTTCGGACGCATGGACAGCGTGCGGGGTCGCCATGAATAAGGCCACGACGAGGCGGGGAAGGAGAGGTTTGAACATGCCCGTTCGACGTTATCTGGGCGGCAGTATTCAGCTTCCATCGAAAAAAGTCCGTGCAGATTCGTCCAATCCGTGGTTTTTCTTCCAGCGACATGAGCGATATCCAAGACATCAACATTACAATGAAAACCAGCAAGGGAGCCATCAAAATCCGCATGTTTGCGGCTGATGCCCAGGTGACCTGCGCCAGTTACCTCAGCCTCGCAAGCCGTGGATTTTATAACGACCTCGTATTCCATCGCGTGATCCCGAACTTCATGATCCAGGGGGGGGACCCGACTGGCACCGGCATGGGTGGCCCCGGCTACAAATTCGAGTGCGAGTGCAAACCGCACCTGAGGCATGATAAGGCCGGCATCCTCTCCATGGCGAATGCCGGACCCAACACCAATGGCTCCCAGTTTTTCATCACCCACGGCCCGACGCCGCATCTTGACGGAAAACACACCGTCTTCGGTGAAGTGACCGAGGGCCAGGACGTGGTTGATTCCATTGCCCAAGGTGACAAGATCGAATCCATTGAGATTCACGACAGCACCGACGCGCTATTCGCGGCCCATGCCGACCGGATTGCCGAATGGAAAGCGGGTTAGGTTTGTCTGACGAAGGGCGCAAGCCCTTCGCTACTGCCTACTGACCACCGTCCACTGACCACCGATAATGATCTACCTGCTCTCTCCGGCGAAGACCCTGGATTACGACTCCGTGATTCCATCTGTCCGTGCGACGATGCCACGGTTTCTCGACCATTCGTCGGAGTTGGCGGGGATCATGAAAAAGATGACGTCGGCCGACCTGGAAAAGCTGATGGGCATTTCCGGTAAGCTGGCGGATTTGAATGCGGACCGGTTTCGCAGCTGGAAACCGGAGTATACCCAAAAAGAAGCCCGCCCGGCCATTTTCGCGTTTAAAGGTGGCGTTTACCAAGGGCTTGCCGTGGAGGAGTGGGGGAGGGACGATTTTGCCGAGGCGCAGAAAAGCATCCGCATTCTTTCCGGGCTTTATGGAATTCTCCGTCCGCTCGACCTGATGCTGCCGTATCGGCTCGAGATGGGGAAAAAAGTGGCAAACCAACGAGGCCCGAACCTCTATCATTTCTGGGGGAGCTTGTTGACCGAAAGCCTGAACAAAGAGCTCAAAGGGGCGGGGGACGCCGTGATCAATCTCGCCTCGAACGAATACTTTTCTGCCGTTAAGCCCAAGGAGCTCAAATCCCCCGTGATCACGCCTGTGTTCAAGGACTGGAAAAACGGGAAGTACAAGGTGATCTCATTTTATGCCAAAAAAGCACGTGGGCTGATGGCGGCCTGGGCGGTGCAAAACAAGATTGCCACACCGGCGGGCTTGAAGAAATTCAAGGGTGGCGGTTATCGGTTTGATGAGGAACTTAGCGGTGCCGATACCCTCGTGTTTACCCGCAAGGATGCCAAGGAGTAGGGGCTTTCAGCCGATCTCCCCGGCAGAACTTTGAAGAACTCTGCTGCGAGCAGCTACGACAAAAAAGACTGCTTTGACAGGATGGCGTATTTGCCGTCACGGGCGAGCAGCTCGTCGTGGGTGCCGCTTTCGATGATGCGGCCTGCGTCAAGCACATGGATGCAGTCGGCATTGCGGATGGTCGATAGCCGGTGCGCGATGACAAAGGCGGTGCGGTTCTCCATCAAGTGGTCAAGCGCGTCCTGAATGAGCCGCTCAGTCTCGCTGTCGACCGAGGCGGTCGCTTCGTCTAGCAGCAGTATCGGGGGGTTTTTCAGCAGCGCCCGCGCGATGGACAGTCGTTGTCTTTCGCCGCCAGAGAGTTTAACGCCGCGTTCGCCCACGGTGGTATCGAGTCCGTTCGGGAGTTCGCGGACAAATTGGTCGGCATTGGCGGCCTTGAGTGCCGCCCACATTTCGCTGTCGGATGCATCGCGTTTGCCGAGGTGCAGGTTTTCGCGCACCGGTCCGTTGAAGAGGAATGCGTCCTGGGTGACATAGCCGATGATCGAGCGCAGGGACGGCTTGGCGATGGTGTTGAGCTCGATGCCATCGATGGTGATCGAGCCGCGGTCGTATTCGTAAAAGCGCGTCAGCAGACTGACCACGGTCGACTTCCCCGCACCTGTCGAGCCTACCAGTGCGATGGTCTGGCCGGGTTGCGCCTCCAGGCAGATGCCTTGCAGAGTGGGTTGGTCTGCGTAGGAGAAATCGACCCTGTCGAATTTCACATGACCCCGGATCGGGTGTTCTAACAGCACTCCGTCGGAGGCGTGGATTTCATCATCTTCATCGAGAATGGTGAACACGCGCTCGGCGGCGGCGCGCGACGATTGGGTCATCTGGTTGAGCTGGTGGAGTCGACCCAGTGGGTCGTAGAGTGCCCAGATGATGGTGAAAAATTCGAGTAACACGGCGTTGTTCAGTCCGTGGTAGTGGATTTGCCAGGCGCCGACGCCGAGCACGAGGGTGTAGCCGATGGAGTTGACGAAGCTCATGCTGGGTGAGTAGACGGCCCATGCCTTCATGACGATGAGGTTGGCGTCACGTACTTTCGACGAGGATCGGTTGAAGCTGGCGAGTTCGTCGTCCTCTGCGGCGTAGGATTTGATTTGTCGGATGCCGGCGATGTTGTCATGCAGCATGGCATTCATTTCTCCGGTTGCTTTCCGTACGATCCGGTATCGGCCTGATGCGTGGCGCGTGTAGAGCCAGGCGCCGAGGCCGAGCAGCGGCAGGGGGGCGAGCGCGGCGAGTGCGAGGACCGGGGAGCGGGAAAAGAGGAAGGCCGACACGATCAGCACTTGCAGGACGGCGACCAGCCCTTGTTCGATGCCATCGATGAGGATCCGCTCCATTTGTGGCACATCCTCGGCCACCCGGGTCATGATGTCGCCGGTGCGGCGTTCGTCGAACCACTTGAGGCGGAGTCGTTGGGGTTTGTTATAGAGTTGCGAGCGGAGGTCGTAGATGGCTTTTTGTTCGAAGGTGTTGTTGATCAGGATGCGCAGGCAGTTGAAGAAATCGCGTAAGAAGAAAGCGACCAGGACGATGGCGATGAATGGGATGAGCTTGTCGATTTGTTGGGCATCGATGACCTCGCGCTTGACGCGGCCGGTCATCATCGGGAATGCGAGCAGCATCACGGTCATGAGGATGGCGCAGAGCAGTTGCGCGGAGGCGAGTTTGGGGTACTTGCCGAGGTACGAAAAGATACGGAGAATGGTCTTCATGGTGGTGACTGCTAGTACGCTTGCGGGCATGCCATTGTAAAGACAAGTAAAAATAAGAGGAAATTAAGTAAATTTGGGATTGCCGCGCCCCCCCCTTGGCCTCTAGTTTATCCACAACCTACAGAGTACCCACGATCCCAACCCAACGTAAATAATCATGTCAAAAATATTTGGAACCATCGCAGCTGTCCTTCTTGCTGTCTCTGCATTTATTGCAACAAAAAACCAGGACGCCTATAAGGAAGAGATTAAGGCGTACAGCGGAGACGAAGGATCTGGTGGGGCTGTTGGCGGGGCGAAGGCGGTTAAGGCAAGTACGGAGAAAGAACTGGCCAAGCAGCAGCAGCGGCGCAGTGATGCGGGGGAAAAAAAAGAGCAATATCTCGCCGAGGCAACCAAGGTTCAGGGAGAGCTTGATGAGGTGGCGGCGCGCTATGAAAAGGCGACCAAGGATGTCGAGTCACTCAAGGATGAGCACAAAAACAATGCGACCGAGATCGCCAATGCCAATGAGGTGTTAAAAGGGCTTCCCGATCACAAGGAGCTTGTGCCGAAGATCAAGCGGATGCGTGCCCAGCTATCCCAGGTGACCAGCGGCATTGCCACCCAGGAATCCCGTTTGGCCAATCTCACGCAACAGGACGTGACGGGGAAATCAAAAATTGCCTCTACCCGTGCGCTGATGAAGCTTCAGAGCAGCGGTGAATCTTTCCCGTCCCTGAAGACGCGCATCAGCTCCATTTACCGCAACTGGGGATTTGTCATCCTTGCCGCGGGTGACAGGGAGGGCGTCGTAACGGACTCGACACTCGATGTCATGCGTGGCGACGAAGTCATCGGAAAGCTCAAGGTCACCGCCGTCGAGGCTGGCCGGTCAGCTGCCGATATCGTGCTAGATTCAGTGGCCGTGGGCACAACGCTCCAATCCGGTGATATCGTGGTGGCCGAACGCAAGGCGGAGCAGCCCGCCGCCCAGTAACAGAATCACAGACAACACACTCAACACACCAACAAATCTAGAAACTTTACTGACTATGAAAGCTATACTTTACGTTATTGCCATTGTCGCCATTGGAGCGGCGGGCTGGTTCTCCTACGACACCATGGACAAGTTTACCCAGCTTAAGGCGGATCGTGCCGAGCTTGATAAACAGAATGAAAACCGGAAGGCCACTATCAAAACAACCAAGGCGGAAGCGCAGAAGGTGGAAGCTGAGCGCGATGCGGCCAAAGGCAAGAGGGACGACACGACTGCGGAGCTTGAGTTGAAGGAGAAGAATTTGAAGCTTTCCAAGCGCGAAGCAGCTACCTGGAAAAGCAAGATTGCCGAGCAGAAGGAGGAGATGGAAGGGGTTCAGAATGTGATCCAGAGTATCAAAAATTCTTTCAAGGAGCTCGGTGATGTCCAGCTTGACCAGATTCCCGGTCTTGTGAACAAGCTTGAGGATGACCTCAAAGAATCCAGCCGCAAGCTTGAGGAGTTGCAATCGCTTGCCGATGCCGCGGATAAGCGTGTGGCCAGCAACAACGAGCAGCTTGGCGACCTTAGCCAGCGCCTTGCCAAACGCGCGGACAACATCCGGGGGAACTCAGCGGAAGGTCGGATCACCGCGATCAATCATGATTGGGGATTTGCCATCGTGAGCATTCCCAGCAACATGCCGGTGGACGAGACTTCAAAGTTGATGGTCAAGCGTGGCGCATCATTTATTGGCCATCTCAAGATCAATGCCATCGAGGGCACACGCATCGTGGCCGACGTTGACTACAAGAGCATGACTCCGGGGATGGTTGCCCAGCCGGGTGACAGCGTTGTCCTGGCCAAGCCGGTGACCAACTGAGGTTGGGGCCGCAGAGGGGCGGCTACATCGTGCCGCCTTGATCATGCCGGCTGAATGAAACGCGGGGGGGGATAAGCCCGCCGCGATACGGGAACGGAGTCCTTGCGGGCTTCGTTTTTTGTGATCCGGCCGGCACCTGACCGGCTGTTCGATTGGTGGCTGTTCGATTGGTGGCTGTTCGATAGGTATTACCTGATGAAGCGTTGCTGGAGGTTTCTCAGGATCTCCTGGAGCTCCTTGGCCTGGTTCATCAGGGCGACCATTTCCTCGGGGCCGAGATTGGGCTCGCGCAGTCGGGCGCGGATGGATGCCTCCTTGTTTTGAAAATGGGTGCTGACCAGCATGGCGGTGGTTTCCTCGGCCGCCCGCACGGGGTTTTCCGCCGTCTCGCCGACGAGGGCGTTACGCACGGCCAACTGGTCGTCTGCCTCGAGGGAGGTGATGTAGGTTTGGATGGCGGCCATGTTGGTGGGATCGGGAAGTTTGCGCAGGATGTTGCGCAGGATCGAGCCGCCGGGCAGTGATTCCAGCGGGTCGGTCAGAGACTCGAGTTGTTCACCGAGCCATTCCTGGGCTTCTTGAGAGGTGAGTGCGAGGTGGCAGAGGTAGGCGACCGAGCCGTTGACGGGTGTGGCGCTGGTGCGTGGTGTATCGGACGCGTTGTCCTTGGCCGATTGGCGGTTCTCGTAGAGTTTGCTGCGGGCTTGTTGCTTTTCGGCGAGCACGACCTCGCCGCGCAATTCTTCGGCGCCGATTCCGAGTTGGGTGGAGATTTGGTTGATCAGTGCCTCCTTCGACATCTTGTCGCCGACGTGGGCGACGAGTGCGGCGAGGTCGTTGGCAAGTGCCGCGCGTTCCCGGATCGAGCTGAGGTCGCGGGTGGCCATCTCGTGGCGGAGTTTGACGGTGAAGTATTCCTCGGCGTCGGTGACGAGTTTTCGAAACGCCTCGGCACCGTCCCGCTTGATCAGCGAGTCCGGATCCTGGCCTTGGGGCATGGCAACCATGCGGATGTGCATGCCCTCGGGCGCGAGGATGGTGAATGCCTTGTCGGCAGCCTTGAAGCCGGCGCCGTCGGCGTCAAAGCAGATGATGACATCATTGGTGTAGCGCTTGAGCAAGCGCGCGTGGTCGGGGGTGCAGGCGGTGCCGAGGGTCGCGATGGCGCTGCCAATACCGCTTTCGTGGCAGGCGATGACATCGATTTGACCTTCGCAGAGCAGGGCGAACTTATCCTTGGTCATGATGCGCCGTGCCTTGTCGAGGGCGAAGAAGACCTTGGACTTTTTGAACAGCGGGGTCTCGCGGGAGTTGATGTATTTTCCCGTGTTGGGGTCGTCACGCAGCTGTCTGCCGCTGAAGGCGATGATGTCGCCGTAGTCGTTGTGGATGGGAAACATCAACCGCCCCCTGAAGCGGACATAAAGTCCGGCGCGCGCATTGCGTTCCTCCTTCTGGCCGGCGAGGTCACAGTTGACCAGCTCACGGCCGGTGAATTTTTTGTCCCGTGCCCAGTTGAGAAAGACGTCGGGATTGTCGGGCATCCAGCCGACGATCCAGCGTTCGGCCATTTCCCTGCCGTAGCCGCGGGATTTGAGGTAGTCGCGGGCGTGTTGGGCGTCGGGCGAGGTGAGCAGTTGCTCGTGCATGAAGCGTGCGGCCTGGTTGTGGACCTCGATCAACCTCGACCTACTCTTGCGGCGTTTGTCGGCTTCGGGGTCGTAGACTTCCTCCTGGATGAGGACGCCGCTTCGGGTTGCGAGTTTTTTGACGGCATCGGGGAAGGGGAGGTTTTCGTAGGCCATGACAAAACCGATGGCGCTGCCGCCTTCGCCACAGCCGAAGCAGTGGTAGGATTGCCGGGCGGGGTTGACCATGAACGACGGGGTTTTTTCGTTATGGAACGGGCAGTTGGCTTTGAAGTTCGAGCCGGAGCGTTTCAGCGGCAGGTAGGAGCCCACCAGATCCACGATGTCCGTGGCGGCGAGAACCTGCTCGATAGTTTCATCTGGAATGCGACCCACGGGTTTGTTTTAAGTTCCAATTGCCAAATACCAAATACCAAATTGGCCGAGATGCAAAATAATCTTGGTGTTGGAGGTATGGGGCTGTTGATTGGGGGTGTGCAAGAAAGCAGTTTTTCAAAACGGATGGCAGACGGGGTGGCGATGATGAAGGCCGGCGACGGAGCTTACGTGGTGGGCTTTGGACCCTTTGAACAGCGAGCTACGGTTCCCGACGGCGGCACGGCGTTTTACTGCAATGACTTCACCTTGTCCGACCCGCTGCCGTGGAAAATCCCGGCGGAGGTGGTGGAGGTCGACTGTCTGGCTGATCTCGGCTGCGCGCCGGTGCCGGTCGATGTCGACTGGCAGGAAATCGAGGCGGACGGGTTTGCGGGCGTATTTGCCGAGATCAACGAAATGATCATCCGCGGGGTCATCGAGAAATCGGTTCCCGTGGCCACGGAGCGAGGCCGTATCGTTGGCGGAGCGGGTGAGTATCTGTTGGGGAATATCAAACCCCTGGGGGCCCCGTTTTACAGTTATGGCTGGCATTTGGCGGGCAAGGGTTTTTGTGGCGGGACGCCTGAGTTGTTGTTTGAGTTGGAGGGGCGCCGCTTGAAAACAATGGCGCTGGCGGGGACGGCCAAGGCTGACGAACGCGAGGTGTTTGCCGTGGATGGCAAGGAGATCAGGGAGCACGAATTTGTGGCGCAGACGCTGGTGGCCAAGCTGTCTGACATCGGGCGGGTGTCGCGCGCCGAGCGCAGTATCATGGACCTCGGGGACTTGGTGCATTTTCATACCCCGATCGATGTCGACCTGTTCGCGTCACGGGGGATCGACGAGCTGATCCGCCGACTGCACCCGACGCCTGCGCTGGGGCCATTACCCCGGACGGAAGAAACCTTGAGCATGCTGGTGGGCTGGCGGCAGCGATTAGGCTGTCCCCCTTGTTTTGGTGCCCCCTTTGGCTTGTTGAAAGACGGCGCCTTCCGGTCGGTTGTCGCGATCCGTGGGGTGCACTGGGACGGGAGCGAGATTGCCATCCCGTCGGGCTGTGGTGTGATTGAGGCCTCCCGCTTGGTGAATGAGTGGCGGGAGTTGAGGCTGAAGCGTGAGGCGGTTAAAGCGGTTGTGCAGATGGGGTCCGCTCGCGCATAGGCCTCTGGGTTTTCACCCCTCCAGCGTTTCGGGAAAGGCCGCTTTCCAGACATGCAGGGCTTCGCGGATCTGTTCCGTTTTGCGTGTGGGGCTGAGCTCCCAGACGAGGGGTTTGCGCGGGTCGACATGACGCAGGAGTTTTTTGAAATTGAGTTCGCCGGTGAGCGGGACGCGGTGATCCCGTTCAGGCCAGTGGACATCGTGGACGTGGCATCCGATCAGGTAAGGAGCCATCTTTGCGAGCCATTGGTCGTGATCGAGCAGACCGAGGTTGTGCTTCAGCTGGACATGGCCGAAGTCGTGCCAGTAGCCGACCCATGGGTTGTCCTTGAAGTGCTCCTGCAGTCGGATCATCTCGCTTTCGCTGGGCACGTCCTCGAAGCGGCTGCGTGATTCCACGGCGAGGGGGATTTGCAGCTCGGCGGCTTTCTCAGCGAGCGATTCCAGTGCTTCGATGGCGCGTTGGAAGTAGAGGGGCGCGATTTTTTCACGTTTGCGGACGAAGTCGAGTTTGGCCCTGGCGTATTCCGGGCTGAGTTGTCGGCCTTCCTTGACCATGGCGGTCAGGCGCTTGGTCCATTTTTTGCTCGGCATCGGCACGGAGCCCATGTGCATGACGACGTACTGCGCCTTGAACCCGGCGGCGACCTCGAGGGTTTTCAGGCTCATCTCCATGGCGCGTTGCCGGTCATAGGGCCGGTGTGATGTAAACTCGTAGGCGTCGGGGGCGTCGATCATGACTTCGACCGGTGACGGGAAGTAGTTATGCACTCCTGAGCAGCGGAATTTGCCGGCCTGATAGGCTTTTTGGATTCCCGGTAGTTTGCTGATGGTCATCCCGTGGCTGAGTTCCACGGTGTTGAGTCCAAGATCGAGGATTTCATCGATCATTTCCTCACCATCCGAGTGGCGCGAGTTGTTCCAGCATGTGGAGAAGGAAAGCATACGGCTATAGTTGTTACGTTTTAAACTCCAAATACCAACGATGAAAGGCGTGCGGCAAGTGACTGGCGGTGGGCACTTGGACTATGAAATTTTGGTGGTGAGTGTTCACGGCAGCTTCCAGGATTTCCGGAAGCGTTGATATTCCGCTGTCGGAAGCAGGATGTAGACCGGGTTTCGGCTGGGGTCGATACGGGCGATCAGTTGTTTGAGTTGGCTTTCGTGCATGGTGGTGCAGCCGACGCTGGCCTTGCTGCCGCCGCCGCGCCAGATGTGGAAGAAAATGGCTGAGCCGAGTCCGGGGACCGGTCGGCCGCCGAGGATGGCGTCGTTGTGGGCGATGTAGAGTTTGAGTGAGTGGGCGTGGTCATCTTGCCGCATCTGCGCTTTTTTTTCCCAGCCTGCCTCGGGGTTATGATTCAGGGTGAGGTGGCGGTTGTAGTGCGGTGATGTTTGGTCCTCCACCCAGAGGTCACGACGCGTGATCTGGCGGTATTGGAGCAGCGGATTGCGTTTGATCTCGGCTGCATAGCCGTAGGCACCTCCGATTTTGAAGATGCCGGCGGGAGTGCGTTTGTCGCCTTCCACCTTGACGGGAGTGGTCTTTGTCTTGAGCGGGTGGATACCTTGGCCCCATGCCAGGCCGTTACGGCCGAGCCGGCCTTTCCAGGATACCCCGGCAGGTTGCCACTGGTGCCCCCGCTTTTCATAGACCGTCAGGGTGACGTGGGAGGAATTCCAGTCGCGGGCAACGCCGACGATGGCTTGGGTGCAGTTGCGTGGGACCTGTGCGGAAATCCAGGGCGATGTGAGGAGGAGCAATATCAGGAGTTTCATGGCCATATCCTTATCCCGACGCTTGTCCTTGCGCCAGTTCCTGGCAGCCTTTGATGTCGAGTTTTCCGGATGCGAGAATGGGGATTTCTGCGGTGGGGATAAAGGTTTTCGGGCACCAGAGGCTGGGCAGTCCCTGGTCCATCAGTTTGTAGCGGAGGTCGATGCATTCTTGTTCGAGGGTGTCGCCACAGACGGTGGTGAGCAGTGCGATGGCCTCGCCTTTTTGGGCGTCGGGGATACCGACTACCGCGATACGGCGTTCGGCATCCTGGTCGAGGCCGAGAACCTTGGTGATGGCGGCCTCGACGGTTTCGTGGGGGACCATTTCACCTGCGATCTTCGAGAAGCGCGACAGGCGTCCTTCGATGTAGAGGAACCCTTCGTCATCGAGCCTGCCGATATCACCTGTGTTAAACCATCCGTCCGTGATGACCTCGGCGGTTTTTTGGGGCTTGTCGAGATAGCCGGAGAACACGTTGGCACCCCGAAGCCAGATGGTCCCCTGGGTATCAACCGGGCAGGGCTGGCCTGTGGCGGGGTTGGTGATTTTGATGGCGATGCCAGGCAGGAATTTGCCAACGGAGCCGAAGCGGTTTGTCTCGATGACTGGCGCGGCACCCTGTTGTTCCGCTGTGGGGAGGTTGATATTGGTGGCTGGCGAGGTTTCAGTCAGGCCGTATCCTTCCATGGGAAGAATCGCAAATTTTTCCTCGAAGGCGGTGGCGAGTGACTGGGGCAGCTTCTCCGCGCCGGTGACCACGTAATCGAGCGATTGCAGGAGTTCCGGTTTCACGCGGCGCATGTAGCCGCGGAGGAATGTCGGCGTGGAGAGCAGCATATTCACCTTGTGCATGTCGATGAGCTCGGCGAGGCGCTTGGTTTCCAGCGGGCTTGGATAGGTCACGAGGTTGACGCCCTGGATGCAGGGGTACCACAGGGTGACCGTGCTGCCAAAGGAGTGGAAGAGGGGCAGGCAACCGAGGATTTTGGATCCGTGCCCGAGATTGATCCGGCTGCCAAACTGGCAGACGTTTGCCAGGATGTTACGATGCGAAAGCGGCACTCCCTTGGGTTCTCCGGACGAGCCGGAGGTGAACAGCAGCACCGCTTCATCGTCACCGCTGGAGCCGCCAAGACCAAGCATTCTGGTAATGAGCGACGTGGGCAGGATCTTGCTGAGCATGACCCAGTAGACGATCTTCCTCTTCAGCATGGGCAGGGCGCGCTCGATGAAGATGAGGTCCCTGTTAGGCGGCCAGGGGAACGAGGGGATCTTGCGCACGAACGGGTCGGCGGTGATGAACTTATCGACCCCCGACTGGCGGATGGAGGATTCGACCGCGGGCCGGCTGGAGGTGAAGTTGATGTTGACCGGGATTTTTCCGGCAAAGAGGACCGCGAGGTTCGCGACCATGCCGGCCTTTCCCGGGGGCAGCAGGATGCCCACCCGTTTTTTCTGGGTGAGTTTTTTGATTTCTCTTGAGAGGGCAATGGCCGCTCCGAGGATTTTATCAAAGGATGTGGCGGAGTCGTCGGTGCCGTCGAACAGGGTGGTGGTCGATCCCTGTTTTTTAAGCCCTGCAATCAGGGTGACGGGCAATGACCCCCGCAGGAATGAGCGTGATGAGAAGGCGATCTCGTCGGCGGCATAGAGTGCTTGCCGCCAGGCCGCCACGGAAACCTCCTGGGCGGGGATGAGCGGGGAGAAGGAGAATACCGAGCTGGGGAGCCGGCTGATGTTTTCCGTAGGAATCGCGATTTCTGCAGGTTTGCTGACCGCGACCGGGAGCACGGGGAGGCCGAGGGAGCAGAGTTGCTTGAGGGTGGCGGCCGGGATGTGACAGCATTCGCCGTCGAGGCAGGAGACGAGGCCCGTGAGAAAGATGATAACGCCGCCATTGTCCAGATGGCTTCGCAGCGTGTTGCCGATGGCTGCAGGGGCGGCGTCTGCGGCAGAAAAGGCAACGGCGGTCACGTTGTCGCGTTCCAGGTAGTTGCGGAGAAAATCGTCGAGAACGGCGTGTTCCTCACAGAGCCAGGTGATTTTCCTGCCGGAAAAAATCTGCTCGAGATGGAGTGTTTCATGGAAATCCAGACGGCCGGGGATGACAAGCGCTCCCTCTGTGGGGATGTTTTTTTGTCCGAGGATCTCGATTTTTTTACTCATGGGCAAGGTTGCTTGAAGGTGAGGGCCTGTTTGCTGGAGGCCATCAAACCATCTCCACTTACGCGCGGCAAGCTGGAAGCTCACAATACTTTTGCTAACGGTCCAGGGCGCTGCTGCCCGGGGGTGGATCGCGACTTTCTACAGGGCGTCTAACACGCCGTTGATAAAGCGTGCTGAGTCGGTGCTGCCAAAACGTTTGGCAATCTCGATCGCCTCGTTGATGCTTACCGCCTTGGGAATGTCCGCACAGTGCTTGATTTCGTAGGTGGCCAGGCGCAGGATTGCCCGGTCGACGGGGGCGACCCTGGCTGGGGCGTAGTTTTCAATGACGGCGGCGAGTGCGCTGTCTATGCTGCCCTTGTGCGCAAGGATCCCCTGGACGAGCGTCTGGGTTTCCTTGCGGAAGATCGATATTTCGGCGCTGCTGGCCCGGAGATGCGCGAAGTTGCCGACCGATGATTCGGGGTCTTCAATGGAGTTGAGGCGTTCGGATACCCGTTCGAGATGGTTGATGGCTGCCGTGATCGAGTCCAGCCGGTTTTTCCATGCGGGAAAGTCCTCGAGTGTCAGGTGCCATGCCTTGTGCCGGCCAACGAGGGCTTGGGTGGCGGCGACGACGTCGTCCAGATGACGGCTGGAAAGTTTGTCACTGCTTTTACTTTTGAATGAGGTTTTGAGTTCGGCGATCGCGTCGTTGAGCAGTTGCTCATGGGAGAGCACCTGTTGCAGGGCGGAAACGAGTGGGCCGGTGCCGTCAGCGGCCTTGAGTTCTGCCTGGGTGGCCGGCGCCCGTTCGATGAGCTTGGCGATACGGTTGTCACGACCCTGGGCAACGTGAAGCATCGCCTTGGCCTTGGCTTGCATGAGTTTTCGCAGGCTTGTTTCCTGGGTGATATGCCAGAAAGTTTCCTGCATTTCGGCCGCCTCGGGGGCTCCTTCGAAGTCGGCAAAGTAGAGAAATTGGACCGCGGTCTCGCGGATGTTGCGCCGGTTAAGCATTACTGGGGAAAACGCGCGCGGTTGTGCGTTTGAGTTGGTGGAAGGTGTCGATGATGCTGACGGCTGCCCGGGCGGCTTCGCGGCCGCGGTTGAGTTTGGTTCCAATGCAACGTGCGTAGGCTTGTTTCTCATCGCTGACAAGGATGACCTCGTGAATGACCGGGGTGGCGTGCTGGATGGCAATTTGTTGCAGGGCGTGGGTGACGCTGTCTGCGATCATGTCGCCGTGGGCAGTCTGGCCCCGGATGATGAGTCCGAGCGCGATGACGCAGTCGGGTTTTTCATGACGCATGATGGTCTCTACGGCGGCGGGGATCTCGAAGGCGCCGGGGACCCGAACCAGATCGATGTAGGCGTTGGTTGTCAGATGGGTCAGTTCCTGATGGGCGTTTTCCACCAAGGGGTCGGTAAATTCTGCATTATACTGGGCCGCAACAATGGCGATGGATATTTTATGATTCAGGCTACGCGGCCTGGGTGGCAAGACCTTGGACATGCTGCTGGATAAGGTGTGTGGCTATGGCCTGCAAGGCGAATTTTGTAAGTTTTCATCCTCGGCACCGCTTGCGGCCCCCGAGGCCGGAGCGAGACACGGCGAATCATAGTAACAAAACAACACAAAATAAGTCGACAAAAACTTGCTTTGAGGACGCGTACGGGTGTAGAAGGGGACAACTCTCAATTTCAATACCTCAATATTATGGGCCTTGATAAAATAACCACCAAATTTCAGGAGGCGCTGCAGGCTGCGCAGCAGCTCGCCTCGAGGTCGGCACATGCGGAGTTGAAGAGCCTGCACGTTCTTGTGGCGTTGTTGCAGCAGGACGGCGGTATCGTTGTGCCGATTCTGGAGAAGGCCGGCCTGGACGTTGCCCGGCTCAAGGCATCGGCCTTATCCACCCTTGAGCGTGAGCCGAGGATTCAGGGGGCGGCATCCCAGCCCCAAATGAGTTATGGTCTGCGCACCCATCTTGACGCTGCGGACAAGGTGCGTGAGCGCATGGGTGACGAGTACCTGAGCGTGGAGCATTTTCTGCTCGGCGCGCTCGATTCGGATTCGCCCGCTGGGAAGATCCTCAAGGAATCCGGGTTTGACCGGGCCAAGGCGGATGCGGCGTTGAAGGAAATTCGCGGCAGCCAGAAAGTCACCGACCAGGACCCTGAGGGGAAGTACCAGACATTGGAAAAATATGGAACCGACCTGACCGCGAAGGCGCGTGAGGGAAAGATTGATCCGGTGATTGGCCGGGATGAGGAGATACGCCGGATTATGCAGGTGCTGTCCCGTCGCACCAAAAACAACCCGGTGCTCATTGGTGAGCCTGGGACCGGGAAGACGGCGATCGTGGAAGGCCTCGCCCGGCGCATTGTCAGTGGTGACGTGCCCGATTCGATGAAAAACAAGCGCCTGATCGCGATGGACCTCGGTGGCATGATTGCGGGGGCGAAGTACCGTGGCGAGTTTGAGGACAGGCTCAAAGCATTCCTCAAGGAGGTGACCGAATCCGAGGGCGAGATCATCCTCTTCATTGATGAGCTCCACACCATCGTTGGTGCCGGAGCAAGTGAGGGGGCGGTGGATGCGTCCAACCTGCTCAAGCCCCAGCTTGCCCGGGGCGAACTCCACACGAGTGGTGCCACGACGCTGGATGAGTACCGCAAGTACATCGAAAAGGATGCCGCCTTGGAACGCCGATTCCAACCGGTGAGGTGCGACGAGCCGAGCGTGGAGAGCACCGTCGCCATTCTCCGCGGCTTGAGAGAGAGGTATGAAGTGCATCACGGCGTGCGGATCAAGGACAGCGCGCTGGTTGCCGCGGCTCACCTCAGTGATCGTTACATCACCGATCGGTTTTTGCCGGACAAGGCGGTGGATTTGATGGACGAGGCGGCGTCGCGCCTTAAGATCGAACTCGACTCCATGCCGACTGAGATCGACCAGATCGAGCGACAGGTCATGCAGTTGGAAATGGAGCGGCAGGCATTGGAGAAAGAGAACGATGCTGCCAGTGCCGCGCGACTGGAGAAAGTGCGTGAGGAGATGGCCAATCTGAAGGAGGAGTCGGCGGCCATGACGGCGCGCTGGAGGAATGAAAAAGACGTCATCGACATCGTGCGTGCCTCGCAGGAGCGGATCGACGAGCTCAGGACTGAGGCTGAGCAGGCGCAGCGGCTCGGCGACCTGAACCGCGCCTCTGAGCTCACCTACGGCAGCCTGCCTCAGGCCGAACAAGAATTTCAAGATGCGCAGGCCAAATTACTGGCACTCCAGGGTGACAGTCGGATCCTCAAGGAGGAGGTGACCGAGGAGGATATCGCCCAGGTGATTTCCACCTGGACCGGTATTCCGGTAAGTCGCCTCCAGGAAGGTGAGCGCCAGAAGCTTGTGCAGATGGAGGCGCGTATCGGTGAGCGCGTCATCGGCCAGCAGGGGGCCGTGGTGGCGGTTGCCAATGCGGTGCGTCGCGCCCGGGCCGGGCTGCAGGATGAAAACCGTCCGATCGGGTCATTTCTTTTCCTTGGACCGACGGGTGTGGGGAAAACGGAACTTTCCAAGGCCCTCGCTGAGTTTCTCTTTGACGATGAGCATTCGATGGTCCGCATCGATATGTCCGAGTACATGGAAAAGCATAATGTCGCCCGCCTGATCGGAGCCCCTCCCGGCTATGTGGGATACGAGGAAGGCGGGCAGCTCAGCGAGCATGTGCGGCGGCACCCGTATTCCGTGGTTCTGTTTGATGAAATCGAGAAGGCACACCCGGATGTCTTCAATGTGTTGCTCCAGGTGCTTGATGATGGCCGGATCACCGACGGCCAGGGACGCACGGTGGACTTCCGCAACACCGTGCTGATCATGACTTCCAATATTGGCAGTCAGTACATCATGGGTGAGGAAAGTGCCGAGCAGCGTGAAGCCAAGGTGATGGAGTCATTGCGCGCTCATTTCCGGCCGGAATTCCTGAATCGGGTTGATGAGACCGTGATCTTCGACCGGCTCAACCGTGAAGAGCTGGCTGAGATTGTTGGGCTCCAGTTGGAGCGGGTGCGCGGGCGTCTTGCCAAGACGGGCATAGGTCTGGCGATCTCCGCCAGGGCCAGGGAGCTGATCGCGGAACGGGGTTACGACCCTGTATACGGGGCGCGTCCGTTGAAGCGGGCCATTCAGAGACTTCTGTTGGATCCGCTGAGCATGGAAGTGCTCGAGGGAAATTTTGTGGAAGGCGACGTCATTCAGGCGGAAGTGCAGGACGGAGGGATCATTTTCACGAAGTAGACGGGAGACGCTGATTAAATTTTAAAATTTATTTTGAACATTTGTTGATTTTCTATTGTCTACGTCTTCCGGAACCCGTAGGATGTGACATGCCCTGATAAGGCCCCTCGATGACCATACCCATTGTCAGCCATAGCCATTGTCTGCTTGGATGAATGCGGGCAACGGCAGTCACAACGGCAATCATAATAACAGTTAACAGCGGATCTTTCAGATCAACCTCCCCCTAACCCACCAAACTCATGCCTCAGCAAGGAATATTCAGTATCGCCCCGGACACCCAGACCGGTGGCCCCACCCACAACCAAGTCAATGGCGGCGCAAACGGGAGTCCCTTTACTTCCGTATCAGACGATCCGCCTCAAGCCCCCGAGCAAGCATCTCCTTTCACCGCAGTGCATGAGTCTCCCTTCCAGCAGGTCCGCGGAGCCGAAGGAAATGGCCGTAATGGCGGCGGGATCCCCGAACGTCGGCCTGAGGGCCAGCCCTCCGCGCTCGGTGGAGGCGCTCCTGAGCCTGAGACCCAGACACAGGCCGAACCTGCCGTCGCAGCCCATGCTTTCCAGTCCGCCAACGATCATGGAGGCGGTGCATTTCAAATGAACGGGTTTCCCGAACAAGCTGGTGGGCAGATGATGGAAGCGGCCCCCGTGGCCCCCGCGGCCCCCGTGCAGGAAGCCTCTCCTTTTGTCGCGGTGCAACACGAACGGCCCGATTATGAGGCCGCCAAGGCCGGTCTCGAACCGCAGCAGGATTTTGCGGCCGTAGAGCCCCGTTATACTCCGGCGCAACCAGTATACGCGCCCCAGGTTGCCGCTTCCACGCCGCAGCCGCAGTCGTCCCAAGCTCCGTATGCACCCCAACCAGGTGCTCCCGCGATCCAGGCCCAGGTGCCTGCCGCTCATCCTGCGCGCGAAGCCAAGGCGGTCAGCCCTGCATTCCAGCAGTTGGAGTTGCGGGCTATTTTCGGCGTGGATCATGTGTTAGACATGAATCAAATCCTCCAGCGCGCCCGCACCCTGCCCGGCATCCGTAATGTTGCGGTGGTTGGTCAGCAGGAAGCGCAAGCACTGTCGAATTTCCGTCATGCGATCCAAGGTATGGGTCTGGGTGATGCTAACGAGATGAAGCTGAATTCCGGTGGTGGCACGGTCGATTTTATCACCGAGGGTGAGACCACGATAGCGGTGTTGCTCGAAGGTTCGTACGCCCCAGGTGTTCTGGAGACATTGATGATCGTGGCTCGTGAGATTGGCAAACTGGCCTAACTCAAAAAAACCATGGCAAAATGGGCGAAGGATGCGGGTGAGCTTAGTATCAAGATTGCCGTTGTCGGGCAGGCGGGATCCGGGAAAAGCAGCATCCTGCGTGAACTGGCAACATCCCATGGCCAGGCGTCGGTCCGGATGGTGACCCTATCCGAGGCGGAAGTGGCGCGCACGGAATTCATCTGGCCCGAGCCTATCACGGACGGCCCCTTTGTGCGCGTCAGGGTGTTTGCGCTGTCGGGCGAACCACAACACCAGGCGGCTGAGCAGCTTATGTTGGAGTCTGCCGATGGGATGGTTTTCGTGGTCGACTGTGACCCGCGCTACATTGCCGCCAGTCGTGATAGTCTGCTAGCGATGATGGCCAATGCCTCCTATGCGGGAGTGGACTGGGGCAAGATGGTCGTTGTGATGCAATACAACCGCGCCGAGCGCTATCCCCACTTGCAACCCCAGGAGTTGGATAAGTGGCTGGGGATTGAAGACGGCAAGGTGGCGCGCTTCATCACCTCATCCACGGGTAAGAATGGTCTGGGCGTGGCGGTCAATGACGTGGTGAAAAAAGTGATTGCCCGTCTCACCGAGCAGGCGTCAATGGCCTGATTGTATTTCACTCGCGCGCGCAACCTGGAGTATTTTTTTCTCGCCCATGTGGGGGCCGAGAATCTGTAATCCGACGGGCAGCTGGCTTCCGGTTTCGGAGGTGACCGTTCCGCAGGGGACGCTGATGCCGCAGATGCCGGCAAGGTTGGCGGAGATCGTGTAAATATCCGCGAGGTATTGCTGTAGCGGATTGTCTTTGTCAGCTCCTAACAAGGGTGCTGCGCTCGGGGTGACGGGTGAGAGAATCGCATCCACGTTCTGATAGGCATTCTGGAAATCCTGCCGGATCAGCGTGCGCACTTTCTGGGCGCGGCTGTAATACGCATCATAATAGCCCGATGAGAGCACATAGGTGCCGAGGATGATGCGCCGTTTGACCTCGGGCCCGAATCCTTGCTCACGGCTGCGACGGTAGAGGTCGAGGATGTCATCGGGTTTTTCGGCGCGGTTGCCATAGCGGACGCCGTCGAACCGGGACAGGTTGGAGGATGCCTCTGCCGGGGCGATGATGTAGTAGGTAGCCACGGCGTATTGCGTGTGAGGAAGTGAGATTTCAACCATCTCGGCGCCAGCCGATTCGAGACCGGTAATGGCCTGATCAATTTGCTTGCGGACAGCGGGGTCGATACCTTCACCAAAGTATTCCTTGGGCAGGCCGAGTTTCATCCCCGCCACACCCTGATCCAGTCCTTGGGTGAAATCGGGCACCTCCTGTTCAAGCGAGGTCGAGTCGGAGCTGTCGTAGCCACACATGGCATTGAGCATCAGGGCGGCATCCTCAACGTTGCGGGTGAGCGGGCCGATCTGATCGAGCGACGAGGCAAAGGCAACCAGGCCGTAGCGGGAAACGCGGCCGTAGGAAGGTTTGAGTCCAACCACGCCACAGTGGCTTGCGGGTTGGCGGATCGACCCCCCGGTGTCGGATCCCAGTGCGGCGATGGCACAGTGGGACGCGACGGCGGCGGCCGAGCCGCCGGACGAGCCACCGGGCGTGCGTGCGGTATCGCTGGGGTTGCAGGTTGTGCCGAGGGCCGAGCTTTCCGTGGTTGAGCCCATGGCAAACTCATCCATGTTGGCACGGCCAAAGGGGATGGCACCGGCTTGGCGCAGCTTGCTGACGACCGTGGCATCATAGGGGGCATTGTAGGCGCCATCGAGAAACTTGGAACCACAGGTGCACGGCTGGCCCTTGACGTTGATGTTGTCCTTGATCGCAATCGGGATGCCGCCCAGCGGTTGACTCAGATCGGCCTTGTTGGCTTCTTGTTTCGCGCTCTCCAGATCGTAGGAAAGATAAGCGCCAATGGTGCCATTCGTGGATTCGATCGATTCCGCCAGGGAGTCGAGGATATCCCCCGGCTGAATGTCACCACGGGTGAGTTGCTTGCGTAGGCTGGAGATGCTTTGGTGATGGAGGGACATGGGGAGTCGGGAGTCGGGAGTCGGGAGTCGGGAGTCGGGAGTCGGGAGTCGGGAGTCGGGAGTCGGGAGTCGGGAGTCGGGAGTCGGG
>JBFERY010000023.1:0-33846 GCA_041548785.1 Oceaniferula sp. | reverse complement strand
GCAGCCTTCTGGTGACCATAGCATGGTGGAACCACCCGGTCCCATTCCGAACCCGGAAGTGAAACATCGTTGCGCCGATGGTAGTGGGGCGATAGGCCCTGTGAGAGTAGGTCGTTGCCAGTTCTATGCCCGGCTTTTTCCCCAAAGGAAGAAGCCGGGCTTTTTTTTGTGGCACGGGCGGAGGCCTCCGGCCCCGCCACCCCGTGCACACGGGGCGAACCGGCCCTCATTCGTTTTCTGCCTGCGCGCATAATACCAAGTCGTGAAACATCCGGAACTCTCATTGATCACGAAGTGCTTTTCCAAATACCTCAACAATAATCAATCGTCTCGTCTGTTTTGCGGAGTGGTATAAGCCAGGGATGTATGCCTCGGGGTTTAGCCCCTGCCGCTCACGGTTCTCCACCGGGGGTGAACGGGGAGCTGGGAAAATATCGATTTTTCAAGTGACTGATACAGTCATGCGTGTCAAAATTCGGCCCGTAGATGCTCAGACTGTGGCAGTGCGCAACCCATACAGCCGAAAACGAACAAGAACCCACCATGGCCCCACTTACAGGAAATCTTCCCCCGAATCCTTTTGATCATGCTTTTGAAATGCTTGGCCATGTGCCTGAGATTACCACGGAAAGCGTGAATGCCGAGGCGCTGGAGGCGCTCACGCAGGCGCTGACGACCAGGGCGGCGGATCGCGGGCGGATGATCCTGCTGCGCTCGCCACGTGCGGGTTTTGGTAAGACCCATTTGCTGATGCGCCTGCACCAGCGTGTGGCCCATACACATGAATTCATTCCCCTGGAGCCTAGCAAGGGGAGGTTTCTGGACGCCCAGTCCGTATTGGATTCGGTACTGCGGAGATTTTCCCGTGTGCTTCCTGGCGGTGGCGGGTTAACGGTGCTGGACCTTCTGGCGCGCCGAATTCTTGCAACCGGGTTAGAGCCACTGGTTCGATCCGGTGATGTGCCGAGCCAGGACCGCGACAGCGCTTTGCAGGCGTTACGGCAGCGACCGGTGGAGACGTTTGATTTTCACAATGAGGAGGCGGTGACGGCACGCTGGGCGATGGCTAATTTCTCCTTGTTAGGTCCGCGCCTGACGGCGGAGCTCGCTGAGCGCACGCATGCGGGTTATCGGCCCGTGGCATGGTGGGTGGAGCTGTTGTTCCGCTATAGTTCAGCCTCGGTCGAGCAGACGAGCCGGAACAGCTCGCTTTTTGAGACGGTTTTTGGCGGAAATGTGGTCGAGACGGATATGCATGAGAAGTTGGTCGCCCTGTTGAATTTGACGGGGCTGGTGACATCGCCGGTGTTAGTGCTTGATGAAGTGGAAGGGTTTTCCAGTAATCCCGATGCGGCACTTCAGGTGACGACTTTTCTGAATGCCCTGCATCAGTCGTGTCGCAAGCTGGCCCTGATCGTCAGTGTGAATGGCGACGTGTGGGAAACGGCATTTCTGCCACGGCTCCCCTGTGGCTTGAAAGACCGGCTTTGCGATATCGTCGTGGATCTGAAGCCGATGGAGAGGAATGTTGCCGAGTCATTGCTGAGAGATCGCGCCGGGGGGTATGCCGAGGCAATTCTGGAAGGAATGGATTTCGATACAGGGGTAGCCTACGCCAGAGGGTTGATTAGAGAGGCTTCCGAATCATGGCAGAATATAGTGAGCGCCGAACAGGAGGGCTCTTCCGGACCCGACAATGAGAGTGGAGGAGTTCAAGAGCCTATTTCCCTGCTGGCTCCTGAGTTGACAGCCGTGGGGCGGCAGAAGGAGTCCGCCGATGGCGGCGGTGGATACGTGGCCGACAGCCCTTCCGAGGAGATCGAGGAGATCGAGGAATTCCACGCGCCTGCCGCCGTGGTCATGCCTGGTGGCGAGCAGCCCCCGGCTTTTACAGGGGGCGCTACCGAGGAGGGGACCGGGGGCAACGCGTGGGAAGGCGATACGGCGGAATCCGTTTTCTCAAGCGAGTCTGAGCCGTTGTTTGAAGAGCTGGAACCCGCGTTGCACCCACCATTGCCAGATGATTTACCCCAGCCTTTTGCTCAACAGCAGGCAGCATCGGAATACGCCGCCCCCCCGGAAGGGCAGGCCCCCCCGGAAGAATACGCCTCCCCGGAAGAATACACCCCCCTCGAGGGATACCGCCCCGCGGAGGGGGACGCGCATCGGCAAGCCTTCGCTCCCCCCGCTAGCCGGTCGGTTCAGGACGAGTCGGGGGCGTCGCCTTTTGCCATGGCTGGCGAGAGTGCACCTGTGTTTGCCCCGGATACGGAGAGTCCACCTGTGGGGGGAACTCCGAACGTGGTCAGTTCACCCTTTTCCATCGACACCACTGCCGCAGCGGAGAACTCACCCTTTGCGCCGCTGCCGCCTCAACCTCCCGGAAACCAGCCGGGAGAGCCCGCTCAGCCGCAGCCGGTCGATAGTCCGTTTCGCATGGAGGATGGCGAAACCCCGGCGCATGAGCCCCCTGCCCAGCCCCCTGCGCACGAGGTGACCGAGCATGACCACGAAAAGGTGGAGGACCTGCTCAAGCAGTTTCGCGACCGCTACGGGCGCGGCTGATGGCGCGCACCCGGTGCCGGCGCCTCAACCCCGTAACGGGGCCGGGGCGACGTGCCGCGCGGACCGCGGCGCAATCGGTTGGCTCGTCGGCAGATGGAAAAATTTCCGCCGATGTAGATTTGCGCTTGTCATTGGTCGGCGCCTTCTGTTGACTCATCCATGGCGAAAATCTCACTTGGACTTTCTTTTGACGATGTGCTGCTGACCCCGTGTATGAGCGCGGTTTTGCCCGGCGATGCTGATTTGAGGACGGCTCTGACCGATGGCCCCGAGGGTATCGGGCTCAATATCCCGGTGGTGTCGGCAGCGATGGATACTGTTTCCGAGACGGAACTGGCGATTGCACTGGCCCAGGAGGGTGGTATCGGGGTGATCCACCGTAATAATCTGATCGAGGATCAGGCCGCGATGGTTTCCAGGGTGAAGCGCTCGGAAAGCGCGATCATCCACGAGCCCTACACCGTATCCAAGCACCAGACTGTGGGCGAACTGCGCTTTATCATGGACCAGCAGGGGTTTTCAGGATTTCCAGTCGTGGACGCCGAGGGCAAACTCGAGGGCATGGTCACTGGGCGTGACGTCCGCCACATGGCCGACGACTCGGCCCTCATTTCGGAGGTGATGACGCCACTCGATCGATTGGCAACTTCGCATGAGAAGACCAACCTTCGCGAGGCCCGGAGCATTCTTTATGAGAACCGTATTGAGAAGCTCCCATTGGTCGATTCCACGGGGAAGCTGACCGGATTGATTACCGGGGCCGACATCGAAAAACGGATCACTTTCATTCATGCGGCCAAGGACCCCAGCGGACGTCTCCGCTGTGGCGCAGCTGTGGGTGTCGGGCCTGACTGTATCGAACGAGGGCAAGCCCTGATCGCGGCGGGTGCGGATGCCCTTTTCATCGATGCTGCGACCGGACACACGACCCGTATCCAGGAAGTCATCAGCAAGCTGCGAGAGCTTGGTGACGTGCCTATCATTGCGGGTAATGTGGTGACGGCCGAAGGTGCCCGTTTCCTTGTCGAGGCCGGAGCGTCCGGTGTCAAGGTGGGCGTTGGGCCCGGATCGATCTGCACCACGCGCGTGATTTCGGGCGTGGGCATGCCGCAGTTCACCGCGATTCAGAATGTCGCGTCTTACTGCCGCGATCAAGGGGTTGCGGTGATTGCCGACGGCGGAATCCGCTACTCGGGTGATATTGTCAAGGCACTTGCCGCGGGAGCGGATCTTGTCATGTTGGGCTCTATATTGGCCGGCACGCGTGAGAGTCCCGGTGCCACGGTGCACTACCAGGGCAGAAGGTTTAAATCTTACCGCGGCATGGGGTCGGTGGGCGCCATGCGCAAGGGTTCGGGCGACCGTTATGGTCAGAACAGCTCGGGCAAACTTGTCGCCGAGGGTGTTGAAGGTCGCGTTCCCTACAAAGGGGCGCTTTCCGATGTCGTTTTCCAGCTGATGGGCGGGCTGAAATCAGGTATGGGATATGTCGGTGCATCCAGTCTGGCAGACTTGCGCGAGCGTGCCGAGTTCACCCGGATCACATCGGGCGGACTTAAGGAAAGTCACGTGCATGACATTACCATCACCGAGGAGCCCGTGAACTACCAGCCATCAGCCTAACGAATCCCAACGCATTTTTCAAAACTCATTATTTTTACCTACCCATGACTGAAACTGACCACGTCGCCGTTCTTGATTTCGGTTCACAGTACACCCAGCTTATTGTTAGGCGTGTGCGTGAGCTCGGATTTTTTGCCAAACTTTACGAGCCGGAGGATTTGTCATCCATCGGCAAGCCGGGTGCGATCATTCTTTCCGGCGGTCCGAAAAGCACGGCTGACGAGGATGCCCCGGACATCGATTTTGAGGCATTGGACGCCTTTGGTGTGCCTGTGCTGGGTGTTTGTTACGGCATGCAGTTGCTGAACATCAAATTCGGGGGTGCGGTGAAGTCAAGTGACCGGCGGGAGTATGGGCCTGCCGAGCTCAAGCCGACAGCGAGCGAGGGGCTTTACGAAGGGATTTCGCATGAGTCGCAAGTCTGGATGAGTCACTCTGATACGGTGAGCAGTTTGCCTGCGAATGCCAAGGTGTTAGCCGCCAACAGAGAAGGGACTCCCGTTTCGCTTCAGTGGGGCGATCGCTATTATGGTATTCAGTTTCATCCGGAAGTGACGCACAGTCACGAGGGCTTGCGGATTCTTCATAATTTCCTGCTCCAGGCGAATCGATTGGAGGAGTTCCGTATCGACGACTTTAAGCGTGAGTTGATCGATGGGATCCGTGAGAAGGTCGGGGGCAAGCAGGTTGTCTGCGGCGTCAGCGGCGGAGTTGATAGCACGGTGCTTGCTGTGCTGTTGAAGGAGGCGGGCGTCAGTGTGCGCGCCATTTTTGTCGATCACGGCCTGATGCGTATGGATGAGGGTGATGAGGTGCGCAATAATTTCCACCGTATGGGGGTGGCCATTGAAACCGTGGAGTGCTCGGATATTTTCCTGGGGAAACTGGCGGGCGTTTCCGATCCCGAGGAAAAGCGCAAAATCATCGGCAACCTCTTTATTGATGTCTTTTGGGACACGGTGGGCAATGCCGAGATGCTTGCCCAGGGAACACTTTACCCGGATGTGATCGAATCGGCATCCAACGCCAAATCCAAGGCATCCAAGATCAAAACGCACCATAACCGCGTGCCCCGTATTCTTGAACTGCAGGAACAAGGCAAGGTGCTGGAACCGCTTGCTGAGCTGTTTAAGGATGAGGTGCGTGAGCTCGGGCTATCGCTGGGCATCCCGCACGACATTCTGCAACGCCATCCCTTTCCCGGCCCCGGCCTCGCCGTGCGCTGCCCCGGAGACATCACGGATAAAAAACTGCGAATCATCCGGGAGTGTGACGCCATCTTCATTGGAAGGCTCAAGGATTTCGGGTGGTATGACAGGGTGTGGCAGGCTTATGCCGGCCTGATCCCCGTGAAAACGGTGGGCGTTAAGGGGGACGAGCGCAGCTACGAGTGGGCAATCAGCCTGCGTGCCGTGGTCAGTGAGGACGCCATGACCGCCGACTGGGTCGAGCTGCCCCCGGCCCTGCTCCGCGAGACCAGCAACCGCATCTTGAATGAGGTGGACGGGATCAACCGCGTGCTCTACGACATTTCCACCAAACCGCCTGCGAGTATCGAGTGGGAGTAGTCCGCGGGCCATCGTCCGCGCTATTCGCGTCGCAATCCAGCCGCGCAGAAAAGCCGGACGGCAATGGATGCGGACTGCGAGAGCGGCGGAATGATATGGGCCGGCGAGCGGGTGTCCATCGGCATTGCCATGGCCGCCCTGTGGCTGCCATTTTGTCCTGCGGCAAGGTGATGCTTTTTAGGATGGGTTGCCTTCTCCGGCTTCCGGCTGGCGGCGGTGTCAGCCCGGACAACTGAATTTAAAGTAGACCCCGTCGCCATCAGGGTTTAGTGTGGCGACACTGGGGAATGTTATGAGCACGGCGCAAAAATCGAAGGGGCCATGGATTCATCGCTTTTCAATCCGTTTTTTCACCGTGATTCTCGCGCTCCTCGTCTATTGGATGCTTGGATTTCTGGTCGAAGACATTGAGTCCATAGAAGGTCCCCAATACGGCGAAATCGAGAAGACCTATGTTGATCCGCAGATTGTATCCAAGCACAAGGAGCTGCAGTCAGAGATTGGCGAGGTTGACAGGAGCATCAAGAACAAGCGTGACGAAATGAAGATGGTGAGCGACAGCTCACGCAACCTTCAAGAGACCATCAACCAGTTGATCGAACTGCAGAAGATCACGGTTCAAAAGTCCGCGGCACTTCCGGCAAAAGAACAGGCGACCCTGTCGGCAAGTCTGTCCCATTTTATCGAAAGTCAGAAGCAGTATCAGTCGCTCAATACCGAACTCTCCCGCCTAACGGAGAGCAGACGAACCCTTGAATCAGAAAAACTGGCCAAGGAGAAAGAGCTCGAGCGGCAGCGCCAGCCCGCGAGGGATGAATATCGGGGGCTCAGCGAAAAACACAACATCCGTCTCGCATGTCTCCAACTTCTGGTTCTGATTCCTCTGCTGGCTGTTGCCGCCTTCCTCATCGTGAAGAAGCGGAGTAGTATCTACTGCCCCCTCTTTCTTGGGTTTGGCGCGGCGACACTTCTCAAAGTGACGCTGGTGATCCATGAATACTTCCCGACCAGATACTTCAAGTACGTCCTTATCATCGGCTGCCTTATCGCTGTTGTGAGGGTTCTTATCTACTTCATTCGAGTGGTTGCCTTCCCGAAGGCCCAGTGGTTGACCAAGCAATATCGTGAAGCATACGAACGGTTCTTATGCCCCATTTGCGAGTATCCAATCCGAACAGGACCCCGGAAGTTTCTGTTTTGGACAAGACGTACGGTCAGCAATGTCGTGCTCCCCAAGAACGCTCCCGAAGATCAGGCGTATGCATGCCCCGTCTGTGGCACGGCGCTGTTCGAGGAGTGTCCGGAGTGCCACAAGATCCGGCATGCCCTGTTGCCACACTGCCAGCATTGCAATGCTGAAAAAGAGATCGCAGGATGCTCCGACAAAGCCACCACCAGCGACCACGCGTAGCCACGCATCGCCCGGTCAGTCCCCGGCCGTGATTGCCACTGGGCGGGCGTGGTGGGCGGTGGTTGGATGTTAAGTTATTAGGGTTTCCTGATTATTTACAATTCCTTGGTTTCTGGACTTGGAAAGTGGTCCTGTTGTGCCTAGGCTGCGTGCTGAAATGAAGTGTCCCCGGTGCGTGCAGAGGATTCATCGCAGTGCGGCACAGTGCCCGCACTGTGGATTTGCGATGCGCGATCTTGGCGCGCAGTATGGGACGGGTGAGGTGAGGGTGAGGCGGCTGAGTGACGCCGCCGGCGTCCTGCGGATGAAAGAGCGACGCAGCGTGGAGAAGTGGTTTGACCAATTCGAGGCAAACTTCCCGCAGTTGTTTTTGAGCGTGTATTATGGGGCGCTGGACGAAATGTCGAATATCCGTCAATTCGGGATGTGGTTGCTGAACCATGGCGCCTATGCCGATGTCGACCTGAGCCGGCCGAATGAGGGCGGGATTCTGCTGGTTGTGGATGTGCACTCGAAAGTGGCCACTATTTCGTTTGGTTACCTCTTGGATGTTTATCTCACCGAGGATGACACCTTCAAAATATTGTCGAAGGCGCACCCCCATTTTTTACAGGGCAATCATCTTAAAGCACTGCGTGTGATCATCGACCTGCTGTCTGCCGTGTTACGGAAACGGTCGCGTCAAGCGAACAGAAACCCGGAACACTTCCGGCGCCTTGCCACAGGGAATCAGCAGGGGATGGGGGAGATACTGCAGCGGATCCGGTCGGGCAATGAGGGCGTGAAGGAAGCGCCGCAACAGGAACAGGAGGTTCTGAGGTGAGCGATTTTTGTGGATTGAGCGCGTTTTTCCGTTCACGGCGTCGGGGCGCAGCCCATGCTGCGGCCATTGCCGGTGTGCTGGTCTCCATGACGCCGACGCACTGCCTGCCAGCTCAGTCGCTGCCCGCATGGGGTGAGGATGATCGGGCCCGATTGAAAAAGGGTGAACTGGTTCCTGGCGCTGCGCTTCTCGTGGAGGATTCGCCCGGGCGGCCTGAGCCCGGGGTGGCGCCCGAACCTGAAGAGCCTTCGCTGGAGTTGGTGGTGCCCGAGCCTGATTACGATCCGAAGATTATTCCCGAGGAGTATTTGGAGGATTATTTCCTGGCTTCAGCCCCCTCTGCCGAGGGCTATTTGGTGGATCCCCAGAGACTTCTCAGTATGCAGGAGTCATTGGACCGGGAGGGTTTTCTGGAATATCATGCCGACGACTCCGAGGTGGACATACGAATGTATCTTTTCGATGCCCAGCAGGAGATCCCCCCACCGTATACGCTGCGGAGGCTGGTAAGCGAGCGCTACGCCGAGGGCCCCCTGGCCGCGGTGGTGTTTTGCTTCCTGGGAGACCCCTCGCGGAACATGATCGCCTTCGGGGGACGGGGGGCGATGGATATTGCCGCGACCGATGTCCGGAAAATACTCGAAAGTGCGCAGATGAAGGCGCAGGAAAAATCAGATCCGGCGGCGCAGGTGGAATCATTCATTGTCCAGCTCTCGATTCGGCTCTACTGGCTTGAGAGGGGGCTGGAGGAAGCGAGGCTTGCCGCTGCTCCTGCTCCGTTGCAAAGCGCGCATCCGAGCGCCGGCAACGAGAGGGCGTCGGCGTCCCCGGGGGTGATCGCAGTGGTGAAGCCCTATTTCCTCTATGGGATGGTGGGGGTCACCGGGCTTGCTTTTGCCGCATGGGGGATTGTCATGGCGTGGATACTTTGGAAACGGAACAGGAGTTATCATTTTCCGGTGCTGGAGCCGCCTCGCCGGCTGGGGGCGGATTATGCGGCAGGTGTCGGGGCGGTGCTGTCTTTTCATAGCAAACTCGGCTCTCCGTCCAGTCAGCGCGACCAGGTTCCCGACTACCTGACCAGGATGTGAGGAGGGACGGACGACGTGTCTGAATTAGTACGAACGGCCGTTTTAAAGGGCATCTAATTTATGATTATATTACTTTACGTATGGTAGTGCCATGCTAATTTCAAGCCGTTCCCTTTAGGGGACGAGACAGTCCGATTGGCATCAGTTCATACAGGTTAGGGGGTTTCCTGGTGAAATGGCCGGTCGGACTGTTTTCTTTTCACAGGAGCGTCTGTCAAGCCTCTGTCTTGCATTCTCCGGGGAGTTTTACTGCTCAGTTTTTTGAATGAAAAGGCGGCCTGGCTTCGTTATAGAATGTAGAATCAACCATGAATAAACATTTGCCGGATCTGAAAATGGCTACGGTCGTCGCGCTGGGGGTGCTGTGCCTCTTGCCGCTTGGGTTGGGTGCTAAGGCACTACCATTCAATAACAAGAAGGTGCCTGAGACGATGGCGGACCTCGTGGCGATTCAGGATGCCCTTGTAGCGTGCTTGCCGCAGGTCCGTAAGGCGACCGTGAGTATTAGTTTGGGCAAGGGATTTGGCAGTGGGGTGATTGTTTCGCCCGACGGTCTGATTTTGACCGCAGCGCACGTGACGGCAGGGGTTGATAAGGAACTCACGGTTATTTTGAATGACGGAACCAAGCTCAAGGCTGTCTCGATGGGCCTTGTGTCCAATACCGATGCCGCGATGATGCGGATTACCGAGGAGGGGGATTACCCCTATGTGGAAATTAACCGGGACAACGACTACAAACTGGGACACTGGATTTTTGCGCTCGGCCATTCCGGCGGGTTTGACAAGGAGCGTGGTCCGGTGGTGCGTCTAGGTCGCATCCTGAAAGATAGTGAGACGACATTGCATACCGACTGCAAGGTAATCGGAGGGGACTCTGGCGGACCCTTGTTTGACCTGTCGGGTCAATTGATCGGGATTCACAGCCGGGTTGCGAAATCCATGGAGCAGAACATGCACGTGCCGATGCGTGAGTATCTCAAGCATTGGGACGAGATGGCGGCAAACAAATTTCTAGGCGACGGCCCTTTTGCGAAGCGACCGGTCAAGGGGACTGGCTTTCTTGGTTTCGGATCGTCTGATACGGATGGGGGGTTGGTGGTTGGCAAAGTGCTGAAGGACGGTCCGGCCGACAAAGCCGGCATCAAGACGGGTGACATCGTTCTCGAGATCGACGGTCGGGAGATACCGGACAAGGGCGCCATGAAAGCCGTTCTCAAGGAAAAATCAGAAGGGGACCTGCTTGTTATCACGGTTTCCCGCAAGGGCACAAAACAGAAAATCGAGGTGAAACTTGGTAAACGATGAAGCTGGTGCAGGTCACATGGAAATGATGAAGACAAATACAAAAGGCCTGATCACACTGGCCATAATTCTGTCAGCGTATCCGCCGCTCATTGCGGCCCAGGGGACGCTGCCGGCGGATCAACGCATCAACGGGAAGCTGGTGTGGGAGGCATTTGAGCCCCAGCGCCAGGTTCTCCAGAAGAGCAGCGCGGTGGTCTACACCGATGGGAAGTCGCATGTCAAAACCGTCTATGGCGTGGTGGTCAGCGAGCAGGGGCACGTGTTGACCAAGGCCAGCGAGATCGAGGGGGAAACCACCATCAGTATTCGGATCGACGGCGATTTGTTCAGTGACGTGGAAGTCGTTGATAGCGATGACCAGTGGGACGTGGCAATGTTGAAGGTGAAATCGGACCAGGTGTTTACCCCCGTGGTTCTTTCCGAAAATGATGATGTGCCGCAAGGTAACTGGGTGATTTCAAACGGATCGTCGTCACGCAGCCTGCGCCGGGTGCGGGTCGGGGTCGCCAGCGCAGTGACCCGTGAAATCAAGTCGGCCAGCAGTGCTGTTATTCTGGGCGTGCAACTGGGTAACGGCAAAGAAGACAGCTTGGAAATCGAGAAAATCACGCCGAAGAGCGGTGCCGAGAAGGCGGGGTTGAAGCCGGGGGACGTGCTGCTTTCCGTCGGGGATGTCCCAATCAAGGAAAGGGCGGATCTGCTCAAGACGATGATGGGGAAAATGCCGGGCGACAGCCTGCAGGTCGAGGTGCGCAGAGATAAAAAGAAAATCAAACTCGAGGTCGAACTGATGGCCCGCCCGGGCGAGCCGCGGATGTCACGCAACGACCAGATGAGCGGCGGGGAAAACTCGCTCTCCAAGCGCCGCGACGGCTTTTCCCGGGTGCTGCACCACGACACCCCGCTGACCAAGTCGTCGGTCGGAGGCCCCTTGCTTACCCTTGATGGCGTCTGTGTCGGTATGAACATCGCCCGGGCCAGTCGGGTCGCCACCTTTGCCATTCCCGCCCGTGAGTTGCGCGGAATTGTGACCCGCATGATCAAGTAGGCTTGGCCTGCTTGTTTTATTTCGCCCGCGCACCGCGTGTCCTCCTGTGCACGATGGCTTCCGCGGTTTGTTCAGGCACGCCGGGCCAGGGTCTTGGAACCGATAAATAACGGATAACGGGTGTTATGACGGTTGTTTGTGGCAAGTGTTACCTACGCGGCATCCGCACGCTTTTTGCGCATGATCGGGGGCTTTTTGCCTTCGACCACCGGGCGGTTAATCGTGACGGATTCGATGTCGTCACGTCCTGGAATCTCATACATGACGTTGAGCATGATCTTCTCGAAGATGGCGCGCAGTGCCCGGGCTCCAGTGCCTCGTTGGAGGGCTTCCTCGGCCAGCGCATGGAGCCCGTCCTTGGTAATCTTGAGTTTGACGCCATTCATGGCCAGGAGCTTCGAGTACTGCTTGATCAGGGCGTTTTTGGGTTGGGTCAGGACCTCGATCAGTTCCTCGATGGTGAGTTCGCGGAGTGAGGAGATAATGGGAAGGCGTCCGATGAATTCCGGGATGAGGCCGAAGTGGAGCAAGTCCTCGGGCTCGGCTTTTTGGAAGATGTTTTCCGGCGCGATGTTGCTTGCATCGGCATTGTCATCGCCCTCGCGGAAGCCAAGCACGTGTTTGCCGAGTCTGCGACTGATGATGTCGCTGATCCCCACGAATGCGCCGCCGCAAACAAAGAGGATTTTCTCCGTATTCACCTGGATATATTCCTGCTGCGGGTGTTTGCGTCCGCCTTGCGGGGGGACGTTGCAGACGGTACCCTCGAGGATTTTGAGTAAGGCTTGCTGTACACCCTCGCCGGAAACATCACGGGTGATCGACACGTTCTGCGTGGTTCGGCCGATTTTGTCAATTTCATCGACGTAGATGATCCCGCGTTCGGCGCGCTCGACGTCGAAGTCGGCCGCCTGGAGGAGGCGTAAAATGATGTTTTCCACATCGTCACCGACGTAGCCCGCCTCGGTGAGCGTGGTGGCATCGACGATGGTGAACGGGACATCCAGGACGTTGGCAAGCGTGCGTGCCAGCAGGGTTTTGCCCGAGCCGGTCGGTCCGAGCATGAGGATGTTGGATTTTTCGATATCCACATCGAGAAATTCCGGGGCCGGGTTGAGATGGTCTTGGCGGAGGCGCATGTAGTGGTTGTACACTGCGACCGAGAGAACTTTTTTGGCATGTTCCTGACCAACCACGAACTCGTTGAGTTTTTGGGTTAGTTTGGCGGGAGTCGGGATGTCACCGTGGTTGATTTGCGTATCGGCGATGGTTCGTTTGCTTTGGCCGAGTTCTTTTTCCATGATGGACGAGCAGACCTCAATGCATTCGTTGCAAATGTAGACGGCCGGGCCGGCAATCAGTTTCTTAACCTCCGAGTGGCTTTTGCCGCAGAAGGAACACATGGTGAGATTGGTCGTGCGTGCCATGAATAGGGTGGGTGTTGAAAAGGCGGGGGGCGGCGGGTTGACGAAGATCCATCACAAGGCCGGACGGGGACACTAGCGTATCCCCGCTGGGGTGACAATAGCCTAAAATGCTCTTATTGTCCTATTTCTTTGCATCATCACCGGTTTTTTCGGCGGTCTCGTCAGGTAGCTCTTTGCGGCTTTGGAGGACTTTGTCGACCAGCCCGTAGGCGGCGGATTCCTCCGCCGACATGTAATTATCGCGATCTGCGTCCTTTTCCACCTGCTTTTCACTCTTGCCGGTATGTTCGGCGAGGATCGTGTTGAGGCGTTTCTTGAGCGTGAACATGAAGCCGATGGTGCGTTCGACGTCAGCTGCAGTTCCCTGGGCGCCGCCGGAGACCTGGTGGATCATGACGTGGGAGTTGGGCAGGCAGAATCTTTTGCCGTGGGTGCCTGCGGTCAGCAGCACGGCTCCCATGGATGCCGCGATGCCGATGCAGTAGGTGTTCACGTCACAGGTGAGAAACTGCATGGTGTCATAGATCGCCAGACCGGCAGTGACGGAGCCGCCGGGTGAGTTGATGTAGATGTGGATGTCCTTTTTGGGATCCTGCATCTGGAGGAAAAGCATCTGGGCGATGACGGAGTTGGCGACACCGTCGTCGATGCCGGTTCCGATGAAGATGATGCGATCCTTGAGCAGACGTGAGTAGATGTCGAAGGCCCGCTCGCCACGACCATCGGATTCGATGACGGTGGGGATGTAGTAGTTGTTTTGGGGAGTGGAGTCCATGCTGGCTGTGGTAATCATTGTGGTGGTAAGTGGAGCTTAGGCTTGAGTGGCCTCGGGTTCGACCTCCTCTACCTTCGCGTTGTCTACCAAGAAGTCAATCGCCTTGCCGATGAGAATGGAATTTCTCAGGCTGGAGATACGGCCGGCGCGCTGCATTTCCTTGGCAAGTGCCTTCGGGGTTTTTTTCTGCTGGTGGGCAATGGCTGCGATGCGCTGGCTGAGCTCGTTGTCGGTGACAGCGATCTTTTCGGCGTGGGCGATTTCCTGAAGGATGAAGTTGGTTTTCAGGTTGTTGCGTGCCTGCACCTGCGCGGTGGCGATGATTTCGGCTTGCTGGGAGGCGATTTCCTCGTCGCTGAGGCCGGCCTGGGCGCCGCGTGCGACCATATCATCGGCGCTGCCCTGGGCTTCGGCCATGACCATTTCCTCGGGCAGGGCGAAGTCGACCTTGCCGAGCAGGTTCTCGACGATTTGGTTGACCTTGTCTTCGTTGATTTTCTGGCCTTTTTGCTGGGTGATTTGATCGGAGATGAGTTCCTTGAGGTCGTCGACGGTTTTGTCTTTCCCGAACTGTAGGGTCTCGGCGACAAATGCATCGTCAAGCTCGGGCAGGGCCTGCTCCTTGATGCCTTTGACGGTGACCGCGAAGTTGATGTCTTTTCCGCGGAGGTCCTCGATGGGGAAGTCGTCGCCGACCGGGCAGATGACCTCGCGGCTATCTCCGGTGGAAGCGCCCTCGAGCTGTTTGCTGAAGCCGGGGAGGAAGGCGTCCTCTTTGATCTGCACCCAGTAGTCCTCCTTGCCTCCGAGGATGCCGGCGGGCTTGCCGAGAGCCTCTTCGAGGGGTTTCCCATCGAGTGTGGACGTAAAGTCGATCACCGCGATGTCATCGGCCTGCAGGGCACGGTCGTCGATGTCTTTGTAATCCGCGTAGCGTTCGAGAACGCCGTCGATTTCGCGTTGCACCTCGTCTTCGGTGGCCTCGGCGGCGGGGACTTTGACTTCGATCTCCTTGTAATCGGGGAGTTCGAATGTGGGAGCGAGGATGAGGGGCATGACAAAGCTGAATGACCCGTCACTGGTGTAGCTGATGGCCTCGGGGTTTTTGAAGTTGAGTACTTTCAGCTCTTCGTCCTTGCGCATGGCTTCTTCGCAGGCGGCACTGATGAGCCGGGATTCGAGTTCCTCCTTGATATCGGTCGCGAAGCGCTTTTCGATCACGGAGACGGGCGTTTTGCCGGGGCGGAAACCAGGAATCTTCGCTTGGGCGCTGTAGGCTTTTACGATGTTCTTACGCTCGTTCTGGACGTGATCAGCGGGGATTTCTGCCCGCAGGGTCGCGGTGCACTCGGGTTGTTTGTCGACGGTAATGTTCATGATGGCTTGGTCGTAAAATGGGTTGGATTTCTCCTCTGGGGGCGGCAAACTAATTGTGGTGGGGCTCTGAGTCAAGAACCATGACGGGGATATGTGCCAGGGGTGGATTGGGTGTTGTTTTCCCGTTCTGCGGGCTCTGGCGCTATGGGGCTAGCGAATCGGATCAGGACAGACGGCGCGACGTTGGCAGAGGGTGCAGTGATCACCGAGATAGAGGCGGTCAATCCAGTGGGGGTGTTTGAGGTCGTCGTTAACAGCATCGGAGGCAGGGGGCGTCACTGCATGGACGGCTGGTCTTCAGTTAAAACGATGTGCCAATCGAGAAGTGGAATGTGCCGCTGGGCTCGCCTTTGCGGCGATTCATATTGTGTCCGTACTCGAGGCGAACAGGGCCAATGGGAAGATCGATCCGCAGTCCGAGGCCCAGAGCATAATGGGGGTCCCGAAAGCTGAACCAATCGTCCGTATCAGTGTAGACTTGGCCCATATCGAAGAATATGACGCCCTTGATCGGCTCATTGATGGTTCTGACGTATTCGACACTGGCGTTCCAGTAGGCTGCGCCGCCCAGCGGATCCCCGGAAAGCGAACTGGGGCCAAGCTCGCGTTGCCCAAAGCTCCGGACGGAGTCAGGGCCACCACTGAATAAGTGAAGGTCAATCGGGAGGCTGTTCTCATCCGAAGTGAAAATTGCCCCCGTGCTGAAGCGGGTCATGATGTTGCCCTTTGTGCCGAGCGGGAACCGGTAGGAAGCATCGATGGTCGTTTTATAATAATGGCTGGAAGCATCGCTGCCCAAGGTGCCCGCTTCGAACACCCCACGTGCGTTGAAGCCGCGCGTGGGCAGGACCGGGTCATCCCTGAAATCCACTGTTTGCTCGAAGCCAATTCGCGTATTCACGTAATCGTCGGGTCCCAATTCCATCGCTGTGAGCGAATTTGACGCCGTGGATGTTTGGGTAATGCCCACGTAAAGCCGGCTGCTGAAGTGGTCGGCGTACTTCAAAAGCAAGCCGGCTTCCAACCCGTTTTCAGACTTGTCATAACCATCGAGGTTGCGTTGAAGCTGAAATGCACGGGTCGTGAACTGCAGCGCCTCACCTGCAAAGCGGGGGTCGGTCAGGCTCATCTCCCGGAGGAGCCCGCGGCTGCTGTATTCGGCCCTTGCATTGAACCGGAGAAGTCGCCCCCGGAGGTTTAAATCGGTATAGGACAGGCCGATGATGGCGCCTTCATAAGAACCGGCGCCGACGTAAGTGCGCAGCGATTTCGCCTTTGCCTCGATCACGTCGACTTCGACATCCAACATGCCGCCATCGCGCGTCAGGGGGTTGAGCGTGGCGCTCAGAAAAGCGCCGGTCTTGAGCAAGTCATGCAGTGCCGCGTCGGCTGCAGTTTGATCGAAATGCGTATCTCTGAGCCCATCGAAGTATCTGCGGATACGCCGTTTTTGCGTCTTCTGGGTGCCCTTGACGATGATGTTGTCCACGGTGAAAACCCGGCCTCGATTGATGTCGAAAATCAGGTGGGTCACGCCGCTTCGATGCTCGGCGGTCATCTGGAAGCTGGCGTGATGATATCCGTGCTCACGGTAGTAGCTTTCCACGGCGCTCCGGATCTTGATGATGTTTGCTGTGTTGGCGCTCTTGCCCGGCAAGGCGCGTATCTCGGCTAAAATCGCCTGAGCGTCCTGCCGGGGCACACCCCTTATGGCCGGCTCTGCCAGAATGAAAAGAGGGCCGGGTGCAAGCTGGAGCATGATGTCCACACGTTTGCGATTTCGATCCATTGCCTCACGCGCAAGCGAGACATTGGCCTGCCAGTAACCTTTCGAATGCAGGTAATTTTGCACATTGACGGCGCCTTGCTCACTGTATTCCTCGATGTAGGGGGCGTTTTTAGCCGGGACGATTTCAGTGTCCACCAGCGGTTGGAAAAAATAGCCACTGAGTTCCTCGGGAGTCAGCGGCCCCATTTGATTCGCATTAACCCTTCCATAGAGGTAACGAGGGCCGGGTTTGGTGTTGATTTCGATGATGTTGCCCCCCGGCAACCTCCAATCCACCTCGGCATCGACGTGGCCGGCGCGAACCAGTAAGCGCTTGAAGAGGTAGGCGGCATCGTCGGCTCTCCAGGGAGATGGCTCACGGGTCTTGATGAAGTCGAGTCGGGGGGTGATTTGGGCGAGCAGTTCGGTCTTCTTGTCCTCGGGGATTCCCTGGATATGGATCGTTGCCGACTCAGCTGTGATGCTGGTCAGGACAAGGAAAAGGGATGTCGGGATTGCGCGCATTTAACGAAATCGAAGAACGTAAATAATAAGCCCGCGTGTTTGCTGAGTATCGTCGACTTGTGCGGTGAGATGCCATCGTGGGTGAATCTCGACGGTGGCTGAGGCAAATTTTCTGCCGGTAAAGGGATCGGTCTCACCCACCTTGAGGTTGAGGTCCTCCACTCCGGTTAGCAGGGTTTTGAATAACCTGTTCCCCCCCGGTTTGTCACTGCGCTGTTTCAATTTGACCAGGAAAAGTTGGAATGCCTTGAATGTGGCAACGCTACGGTTTTCCAAGCTGCTCGTGGTGGTGCCGGTTGCAAGCAGCGCCATGATTTCGCTCTCCGGCAGCGGTGGGAACGAGTTGAAGGTCGTCTTGGGAGAGCTGGCCGGGCCGTAGACGAAAACATTCACGTCATAGGCTCCGACGGTTGATTTGCCCCTGATTTTCAAGCTTGGATTGAGGCCGTCGCGGCCGTTGAAGATGATCTGGCCTTGTTCAATGTTTAAAATACTGAAGGGCAACCTGGCTTTGACCCGGTTGGCGAGGATTGTGCCCCGGGGGAGCGGCTTGGCGAGGGTTCCCCCAACCTTGAGAGATCCTGTGAGGTTTCCGGTGGCAACGTTGCCGCGGATCAGGACGGGGTCATCCGTGCGGACAGTGAGATCGAGTTTCCAGTTGGAAAACGGGGCGGGAATGGGTAAGCCCTCTTCGGCCCTTGCGTCTGAAAGCCCGGGCAGCCTGACCGTGGCTACCGCGGATGAGGGGACGCCAATCGGGATCAGTTCAATGTCCTTGTAAAACAAAGACTCGACGATGCCAACGGTGCCACTGATCGTGGCGTCATCAAGAGTCCCCTTGATTTGTAAATCCGTGTGGGCTCGAACCGAAACGAGGTCGTCGCGGTGGACCAATGCGTAGCGTGTGTTGACTGTGAGGTTGAATAGGGGGTTGGGAAAATCATTCAGGTCAACATCCCCGGATACTTCAAATTTTCCGCCATTGATTTGAGCGGTTAGTTGGACGGTCGCCTTTTCTGTCTGGTCGAGTCGGATACTTAACTTGATGTCGCGTATGTCGCCTATGTCTGACGCGGTGATTTTAATCAACGGGACATCGGCATCCAGATTAAGCGCGTAGACCGGTTTTTCAAGGGTGCCGGAAATACGTGCATTGCCTGAGACGGCACCTGTGATTTTTTTTGACCCGGGGATGAGTTTGTCCAAGCGAGCGAGTGGGAGCTGATTGATGTTGATCTCAGCGTCGACCGGTGCGCTGCTGGCAAAGCGGCTGATCCAATGGGGGTCTTTGACCCAGGTTGATGGCGTGAAAGGAACGGAGCCCCGGGCCGTTAGTCGCTGGTCTTTTCCCTCTGCCAGGATTCCTGTGAAAATGAGTTTTTGATCTTTCGAGTAAAAGTCAACGGCGGCATTCAGTGGTGAAAGTTGTTGGTCGTCAAGGCCCTTCAGCTCGGTGATTCTAACACCTCCCTTGATTTCCGGTTTTTTGGGGGTGCCGCTCAGCTTGACACTCATTCGGGTTTTTCCTGTTAGCGGGGCAGGCAGGTCGATGCCGAACCATTCGCCGAGCTTGGCCAACGCGGTGGGCTCACTTTTGATCGACAGACTCCACGGTTCGGTTTGTTCGAGCAACCCCCGCGTATCGCGTATGCCGACTGAATATGGCATGGTGCCGTTGAGTGACGCGACCAGTTCTTTTCCGCGTGTAAGTCGCGCAGATATTGCCTCTATGCGTTTGCCGTCCCATTGCATGGCCGCCGCCGCGTGCCAGTTGCCCTCGTCCAGAGCCAGGGATTTTAGATGAATGTGCTTTGGCCAGGCATAACTGAGTTGCGAACTCACTTGGAGAGCCGGGTATTGCGGTAATTTGAGTTCGAGTTGCTCAATCTCCAGATTCCCCTCGTGACGCTGTTTGGGGTCGGCCCAATCGGAGGTGGAACCTGAACCTGACCATGTTAACCGGGCAGGACCGTGCAAAATGACACCGGCGTCCAGAACCCTGGCCAGTGCGTTGATCCATTGCGGATCGGGCTCGGCAAGGGACAGCCTGGCCCGGTAGCTTTGATCCAGCCGGTCAAAACGGGCGTGCAAATCAATCGCGGGCACCCTTTGACCTGTGGATTTGGCTGTGGATTGAATCGCAACGACAGCGGGCCCTTGATGTTGATATTCGGCTAGAAAAGTCAATGGCGGCAGTGACACGTTGTCGGCGGTGATACCTTGAATCCCCCCCTTGCTTGTTAGCCTGATCAATTGCCCGCCCTCGATTTTGGCACTGCCTGCAAGCTGAACCGATGTGCTGGTTAGGTTGACCCCCACGGGGCGATCCTTCCATAACTTGCCGAGCGAGCCGAGCCTGGGTGTGTTGATTCTGTAGTCAAGTTGGGTGGATGCCCACGCGGTTGCGTCCTCCGGTTCCGACCATGATCCTGCGACGTTGATGCTCACCGGGCTTGAGTCGAGCTGGCCGTCAAGCTGGAGTGAGTATTGCCGGTCCTGCTGCTTGAGCCTGAGCGTGGAATCTGACAACTGATACCCGTCATAGCTGGCGGCATGGAGTTGCAATGACCCCTCGATGTCCCAACCGGTCGGTTTTTTTTGCCAGTCTTTGATCCGGGCATTCATTCCGGACAGAACGAATGACCCCGGCATGTCGAGTTCGAAGCGGTGCGCCAACGCCTCGGAGTTAATGCTGCCAGCCGACAGCTTGAGCTCAATGGCATCATCGATGTTGAGATCCAGACTCGCTTGCAGGAAAGCGAGCCGGGCATGCCCCCGGAGGTTGTTTGTCCAGTCGAGTGCCACATGGTTGAATATGATGTCAGGGAGGAGCTCGATGCGGTCGAGTGTGAGATGTTCCTTTTCCCAGACGACTAGCATATCCTGTGTCGGTGTTGATCGGCCTGTGCGGTCACGGATCCCTATCCCTCGTAATGCAAAATCGGCAGAGTTCGCGCTGTGATTGAGCGCATCGATTGTAATGTGGGCTTGCTGCTCGTCCTGTTGCAGCAATGTGATTTCTAACTGGGTAGCTTCGATGGCAGGTTGGCCGAGCCACGCCTGGATTTGTCGGAGAGTTTCGGTGAGCCGTTGCTTGCTGGCTGTCCCGGTGCCAGGACTTTCAGGAAATCGGGCGATATCAATGACCGCTGCGCCTTGATCGATGGCTATTTTCCGGAGCTTCGAGTCAAAAAGTTCCAGGATACGATAGTCGACGGATAGGCGCTTGATCTCCAGTGATCGAATCCCTTGGGTGCCGGAATAGGAAATCTGGCGCAGCGTGAATCCGGAGACGAGCCAGCCTGAGATTTGAGCCTGCCCCTGCATGCCCTGAGCCTGCAACTGCTTATCGAGTGTGCTGAGCACAAGCCAGCGGGCAACAGGGCCATTGATCGCCAGAAGCAGGAGGGCGGGAATACCCAACCACACCAGCAAGCGGCGCCATTTCTTGCGTGCTTGGTTGGGGGGCTGGTTTTTTTCTTCAGTAGCCATCGATTGGGCACGGGTCGCCCAATTTATAAAGCAGGGATTGCCGCAGTGCAACCTGTGATGTCAGCTTGGAAGGGGGTAAACATGCGGTGATCGACCCCTCCGCATCGTGTCCAGTATGGCGTGCCTTATTGGGTGTAGATCCAACAAAAGGCCCGGAGGTTGATCCGGGCCTTTGGAAAGTGGTGCAGGAAGAGGGACTTGAACCCCCGACCGCCTCGGTGTAAACGAGATGCTCTACCAACTGAGCTATTCCTGCATGGGGTGGGTGAAAATGGTCACGTGTCTTGGGAGACGCGCGTTGTTTGGCCGAAATGGGCGCGGGTTGCAATCACTTTTTCAAAGAACTTACTCAATCCGCCGGAGTATGAGGTTCGAAGGTGGTGCTGCGTTCATGGGCGCGGGCGCGGGCGGCGCGTTTGGCCTGTTGCTGGAGATGCTCCTGCATGCGGAAGCGTTTCTGCCCTTTGCCCGGCTCGATCCGGCGCGATGTGCCGTCGGTGAGGATTTCGAAGCCATTGACGTTATCCTTGAAGGCGGCATCGAGAATGCCCTGCAGGCGCTTCCGGCAGGCCTTGTCCTCGATCGGGATCATGAGTTCGACCCGCTTGTCAAGGTTGCGCGTCATCCAGTCGGCCGACGCGATAAACACCAGCGGGCTGCCGCCGTGGTGGAAGGAGAAGATGCGGGCGTGCTCGAGGTAGCGGTCGATGACGGAGACCACGCGGATGTTTTTGGCCTCTTTGCGCTGACCTGTTTTCAGGCAGCAGATACCGCGGATGTTGAGGTTGATGTTAACGCCGTCTTTGGACGCCTGATAGAGGGCCCGGATGATTTCCTCGTCCTGGAGTGAGTTCACCTTGGCGGTGATGGATGCGGGTTCGCCGCTTTTTGCGCGTTTTGCCTCGGCGGAGATGAGTTCCAACAGCCGTGGTTTCATATGGGTGGGTGCCGGGATCAATTTCCGGAACCGGGTGAGTTTGGATCGCCCGGTGATGGCATTGAAGAAGAGCGAGGCATCGGCACCGTAGGCGGGGCGTGAGGTGAGGTAGGAGATGTCGGTGTAGAGTCGGGCGGTGGACTCGTTGTAGTTGCCGGTGCCGAGGTGGACGTAGCGTTTCAGCTGGCCGTCCTCATTGCGGATGACCAGGCAGATTTTGGCGTGGGTTTTCAGCCCCTTGACGCCGTAGACGATCTGGACGCCGGCGCGTTGGAGTTCATCGGCGCGCATCAGGTTGCGGGCTTCATCGAAGCGGGCTTTGAGTTCGATCAGGACGGTGACCTGCTTGCCGTTATTGGCGGCTTTGATCAGGGCATCGATGACGCGGGAGTCGGATGCGGTGCGGTAGAGGACTTGTTTGATGGCAATGGTGTCGGGGTCGCTGGCGGCCTCCTCGATGAATCGGAGCACGGGCTCGAAGCTCTCGTAGGGGTGGTTGAGCAGGATGTCGTGATCGGCCAGCGTTGCAAAGAGCGGTGCCCCGGGTTCGATGTCGGGTGAGGATTGCGGCTCCCAGGGCGTGTCGCGGAGGTGGTCGTATCCGGACGCGAAGGCCAGCGCCATGAGGTCGGCAAGGGCGAGGGGGCCTTGGGTGGCGTAGGTTTCCGCCGGGCTTGCGCCGACCGCTTCGCGCACCACGCGTTTGAGCCGGTTGGGGGCTTTGGCCGGATGTTCGAGCCTGACGGTATGACTTGTTTTGCGTGCGGCCAGAACCTCCTCCATTTCTCCGGCGAGGTCGATGGCGTCCTCTTCCTGCACGGCGATATCGCCGTTGCGGGTGATGCGGAAGGGCATGGTGGCGGTGACTTGTTCGTCGGGAAAAAGTTCGCCGGCAAACATGGAAATGATTTCCTCCGCCGGGATCAGGTGTTCACCGGTGGCGTCGGATGACGTTTCCGATACCGGGATATGGATGAATCGGGCGATGGCCTCCGGCAGCGGGATAAAGACATTACGCTGGGACTGATCGTCGGTATTCTGCAACTCGCAGGCCAGAATGATCCGCATGGCGGGCAGCGAGGTGGCGCGGGTGTCGGGGTCGTGGGCAAGCGGGGTGAGCAGTGGGAAAATGGCCTCCTCGAAACGCCTCATCAGGATTTCATGTTGGGCCGGGGTGATCGCATTGCGATCGATCAGCAACAGACCTTCCTTGGCCATGGCCGGCAGAAGTTGGTGGTTGAGTAGCGCATACTGGTCCTCAACCATGGCCTTGGCCCGCGTCCGGATGGCCATGAGTTGTTGCGAAGGGGTGAGGCCGGTGATGCCGCGTTTGCGGGCACCGGAATGGCGCATCAGGTGAAGGCCGCCGACCCGGACCTGGAAAAACTCGTCCATGTTGGATGCGGTGATGGCGAGGAACTTGACCCGTTCCAGCAGCGGCAGGTCGTCACGCAGTGCTTCGTCGAGCACGCGTTGATTGAACTCGAGCCAAGATAATTCGCGATTGATAAAGGACATGGTGGAAATGAATGAGTGAATAAATAAATGGGGAATCAGTTGCCTTCGTGGAGTGCGATGCTGAGGCCGTAGATGTCTTGGAAGAGGGCGGCTTTCGAGCGCATGGCCATGCGCTCGACGGAAGCGTCCGCGATGCCATGCAGGTCGATGTTGAGCTTTTGTTTGCCGATACGCACGCTGATTTTGCTGATGCGCGCCGAGTGGCTGCGATCGAGCGCGTCGGCTATCCGCAGGATGGCGGCGAGCTTGGAGACACGCATCCGGTCGCCCGATTTGAGGTCTCGGTAGTCGACGTGGTTAGGCTTGGGGCCTGATCTTCTGTGGTAGCGCGCGACCAGGGCGATGATGCCGATGTCCCTCTGGCCGAGACCGAAAATCTCGCTGTTTTGGATGATGTAGTGGGAGTGCTTGTGGTGGGCGCGGGCATTGATGAAATTCCCGCATTCGTGGAGGATGGCGGAGCAGCGCAGGAGCAGGGCGTCGTGATCATCGAGTTGGTGGAGCTCGCTGGTGGCGTCGAAGAGTTGTTGGCTCAGCTGGGTGACCTGTGCGGCATGGGAGCGGTGGACGTGGTACTTGCGGGCGAGGCTTTCGGCGGAGCGGAGCACCTCTTTCTGAAACCCCTCGGTGAGTGAAAACGAGGTCGGGATGTCGAGCAGCAGGCCGCGTTCGTAATCGCTGCCTGGTAGGCGCAGAGTTTTCACCTGCAGGGTTTCCGCGATGGCGAGGTTGATTTCGAGGGCCGGGATGATGGCTTGCGCGGTGTTGTAGTCGAGTTGGTAGTTCTTCACCCGCATTTCCTCGCTCATGGATGCGATCTGGGATGAGATGTCGGCAAGCGCGCGGTAGGAGCTCTTGGTTTTTCCGGGTTTGGCCAGTTCGTGGGCGAGGTGTTGGACCTCATAGCCAATGATCACGAGTTCCTCGATGCCGGCCTCGGTGTAGTCGTGGTGGATTTGGCTGATCTGGCTCCTGATGTGCTCACGGATGAGCTGGGTGACACTGGCGCCGCTGTCTTCGCCGCTTTGGTTTTCCAGAATGGCTTCACCGGTCCGGTAGACACCCATGCGGTAGTTGCTGTAATCCGAGATCCTGCCGTTTTTAAAGAGCAGGGCGCGGGTGTTGCCCGGGCCGACGTGGACGACAAGGGTGGTGCACTTTTTCATCGACGGCGTGTCGCGGAGTCGGCGCCGAGTCTTAAGGTAGATGAGCCGGGTCATTTCGCCTTCATCGAGGGTTTCGATGTGCAGGCCGCAGCCGATTTGGATCCGGTTGAGGAAGACGTCCTGGTTGAGTGCCTCATCGAGCACGTTAGTGGCGACGGCCCGGACCGGGGTGTCCTCGGTGGCGCCGAGTTCGCGCAGGGTTTCGCGATAGCCATTGAGGATGGTGACGCAGCGTTCAATCGTCGATCTGCGGACACTGCCGCTTTGAAAGATATCATGGGCCAGGGGCACCGACTGCTCGAGGAAATCGCCGGGTGTCTCCGCTGCGTCGGGGTGTTTTTCCACCACCAGCAGCGAAATTGAGCTGGCACCGATGTGGATGGAGGCTTGGAGCGACGGTGGGGAGGCGGTTGTCATGGGGGATGGGGGGGGATGAGCAAGGCGGTGCTGGCTGTCGACAGGACTTTGGGCCAATATCAGGCGCAAGTCGTAGGCCGAATAGTGACAATCGTGGCATCGGATGTCGAGTGTCGGATCGCTGCGCGGACAAATAACAGAACACCCGCAAATAATCAATTTAAAGCATATTAGGCTTGATTTTTCAGGCGGTTCATGCTTTTCACTTCGCCCGCACTCCTAGTCACAGCGTATCCATTGCGGTTACCTTGATACGAATACCCCTCATTCACTCACATCACATTTCTCGGAAACCCGCCATGGATGACTCAAACATAATCCCGTTTGAGCAGCCCGAGCCCCATTCCGGTGTCCCCTCAACATCTATGAAAAGCAGCCTTGTCGCCAAAGCATCTTCGATCATCGAAGACCCCCAAATCCTCGTTAACGTAGTTTCCAAGCGTGTCGCCCAGCTCAACCAGGGGCGTGCACCGCTGATTGATACCGTGCCAAGCATGGGTGCGGCCGACATTGCGCTGACCGAGATCATCGAAGGTAAGGTGGTCATCGTCAAACCCGAAGAGAAGTAGATACCTGAGGGGGGAGTATTCTTCCGAAGGGGGAGAAGTGATTTTCAGATAATAAATAGACGGAGGGGACGAGGCCCTTCGTTGACCCATTGAGATTGTATGAGTGCGGATATTGCAAATAACCGAAAGGCCCGCCGCGACTATCATATTTCCGATACCTATGAGTGCGGCCTCGAGTTGAAAGGCACCGAGGTGAAATCCATCCGTGAGGGCAAGGCGAACATTGCCGATGCCTATGCGCGGATTGAAAACGGGCAGGCATTTCTTTATGGTTGCCACATCCAGCCGTGGCAGACCGCCGGTGAGTGGTTTCAGCACGGGGTGACCCGCCCCCGCCGGCTCTTGCTGCATAAAAAAGAGATCCTCAAGCTTGCCGAGGTGACGGCGCAGAAAGGCTGCACACTACCCTGTCTGAGGATGTATTGGAAGGGGGGGCGCGTGAAGGTCGAGATCGGTGTTGGCAAGGGCAAGACCCACAGCGATCAACGCCATGCCTTGAAAAAGCGCACTGAAATGCGTGAGGCCCAGCGCGAGGTGTCGCGTTTCAACCGTCAGTAAAGCCGATGTTTGACCTTCGTCAGTTCGCCAGCATTGCGCCCGAGTGGTATCTGCGTTTGCATTACCATGACGAGTTGGGGTCGACCAATGACGAGGCCCGTCGGCTTGCGCTCGAGGGGGCGGGGCATGGCACGGTGGTGCTGGCCGACCACCAAAGCTCGGGGCGGGGAAGGCGTGGCGCGACCTGGGCGTCGGACCCGGGTGACGGCCTGTTGTTTTCGCTGGTGCTTCGGCCCGATTTTGAAAAAAAGTGCTGGAGTCGGATCGCGCTTGCGACCGGTTTGGGTATTGCCCATGCGTTGCGTGCGGGCTGGGGGGTGGCGGCCGAGGTCAAGTGGCCGAATGATATCTATGTGCACGCGCGAAAGTGCGCGGGTATTCTGGCGGAGGCGCGTGAGGACTTTGTGGTTGTCGGTGTCGGTCTCAATGTGATTGCCTCACCGAAGGGAGGGCTCTCGCCGGAGGGGAAGGGTGTCGGGGAGCCGATTGCGGTCTGCGATGTGTTGCCATCGCCGGTGTCGCGCGAGCGTGTGCTGGCGGCGGTGCTGGCGGCGGTGCTGGTCGAGGTGGAGGCGTGTGCGGATCGCTTTGACGAGCAGATGGCCCGTCTCAGGGGGATATGTTTTTTGACCGGGAAAACCATTGAGTTCACCGCGAGTGATGCGCGCCGGGTTGGCAAGGTGGTGGGTATGGGCGCTGATGGAAGCCTCCAGGTCGAACAGGGCGGTGCGGTGGTTGCGTATTCGCAGGCGGCGGAAATCCGCGTCATCTGAGCGAGGGAGCATCTTTGATCCGCCTCAAAAGGGTTCTAACGCGGGGCCGCGTGATTTCAGAGTTGGCAATGTCGCCGAAACATGGGAGGAATGGGCATGGCACGTTTTACAGACAAAGTAGCAGTGGTCACCGGCGCAGGCCGGGGGATCGGATTGGAAATCGCGCAGGCATTTGCTGCCGAGGGCGGGAAAGTGGCGGTGGTGAGTCGCAGCGCAGGAAGCTGTGGCGGCGCGGCCGACGCCATCAACGCGGCGTTTCCCGGGCAAGCGGAGGTGGCCAAGGCCTATGCGGTGGATGTGGCTGACCACGAGGCGGTGCAGGCGATGGCCCAGCAGATCATCGCCGACTTCGGCGCCGTCAACATACTGGTCAACAACGCGGGAGTGACCCGGGATGGCCTGTTGATGAGGATGAAGGAGGACGACTGGGATACGGTGCTCGACACCAATCTCAAGGGTGCCTTTAACACGGTGAAGGCGTTTCAGCGCAGCATGATGAAGGCGGTCGACCCGCGGATCATCAACATCAGCTCGGTGATCGGTCTGATCGGGAATGCCGGTCAGGTCAACTACGCCGCGAGCAAGGCGGGGCTCATCGGATTTACCAAATCCGTCGCACGCGAGCTCGCCGGCCGTAAAGTGACCTGCAATGCGATTGCCCCGGGCTTCATCGCCACCGATATGACCGACGAGCTGAACGATGATCAAAAGGCGGCGATCGTGGGCAACATTCCGCTCAAGGAAATGGGGGGGACGGCCGACATTGCGGCACTCACCCTTTTTCTCGCCAGCGCCGAAGCCCGTTACATCACCGGCCAAGTCATTGCCAGCGACGGCGGCATGACGATGTAGTTTTTGACTTCCAAGTTGCAAACTCCAAAAACCAAGGGCCGATCCTATGGAACTGTTGCTGATCCGTCATGCCAAGGCCGAGCCATACGCGATCAGCGACTCTGCACGGGCGCTGACCCATAAGGGCAGGGAGCAGGCGGAGAAGGTCGGCGGGTTTTTGCGAGCACAGCAACTTGTGCCGGATGTGACCCTGGCCAGTCCACTGGTGCGGGCCAGGGAGACGGCGGAAATCTTTTGCGCTGCCGCCGGCATCGACGGCCCCGTCATTGAGCCGTGGCTCGCCTGTGGCATGCGTCCGGCGTCGGCGATGAACGAGCTGTCGGCATACAAGGAATTCCATCGGGTTGCCATTGTCGGCCACGAACCGGACTTTTCCTATCTGGCCGAGTGGTTGTTAGGGGTCCAGGCCGGGGCGATCCACGTGCGCAAGGCCTCGATGATTTTGTTCAGCAACGTCCGGCCGCCATCGCAGGGTGCCTGCCTGGAAATGATGGTGCCGGTCAGCGCGGTATGAGGACGAGGTAGTTTCTCACCACCTTGTTGAGGAAGGACCGGTGTGTTTTGTTGCCACGGTCCACATGCGGACCCGCCCAGAGGTCCGAGGACCTCCCTCCGTCGAGGTTCACTGCGGTGCTGATCCTGAAGCCGGCCGGGGAGGTGCCGGCGAGCGCGCGGGACAGCGCGTCGAGCGTGCACGGTTCGGCATAGCCGATCGCCCAGTGGTGCTTGCCGTCCCACGCGACGAAGCTGCGTGGCCGACGGTTGGTTGCCGATAGTCCGGGGATGGGTTTTCCTTTTTCAGCGAGCATTGGGCCGGTTTGGAGCAGGTTGGAGGCATGGGCCGCCGTGCTGGACGACGGGTAATGCTTACGCCGGATGATGGCGCTGCCTGTGCTGGAGGAAACAAGCATAGCCGCGCCGAGTGATGACCGGTTGATTGCCCCTCGTCGGGTTCCCGTCTCGATCAGGAGCCCGAGCGGTTTTCCCTTCGGGGTGAAAAACCCACCATTGATGGCGGCGAGGCCATGGTAGGTCGCGGCTGCGGCCTGGGCATTTTGCCACCTTGATCCAGGCCCGCCGGGTTGGTCGGCGACGCGCAGCTGGTGGTCGCGGTCGTCATAGGAAACCAGCGCCAGCGTGACCCCGTGGCGTGAGCTGCGGTGGTAGGCGAGGGGAAGCCTCTCCTGCGGCGGCCGTGGGCTGGGCTCGGGTGTCAAAAGAGGCGGTGCTTTCGGCTCGGGCGGCGCGATCACAGCACCGGTGGCAGGCGACGGCCTTGCCGGCGTGCCAGCGGGGGAGGGAAGATTGGGTAAGGCCGTGCATGAAGGAATCACGCAGGCGCAGAGAATGAGGGCCGATCGTCGCATCCTGTCAACCTGCCTTATTTCTGCCCGATCGCAAGCAGGGTCTGGAAATACGGGGCCTCGCTCTCCTTGTCGACGATGGTTGTTTCGATCTCCTTGAATCCCGCGTTTTCCATCATCCTGTAAAGCTCGACCTCGGAGAAGCCTAACCAGGTATCGGCATACAGGTCCCGGGCTTGGTCGAAGCTGTGTTGGAGGAGGTCGAGAATGACCAGCTTGCCGCCGGGAACCAGAAGGCGATACGCGGCCGCGATCGCACGCTCCGGATGCTCGGCGTGATGCAGCGCCTGGGAAAAAATGGCGAGGTCGACCGAGTCGTCATCGATCGGGGGGGACTCGATATCCCCGAGGCGGTATTCAAGGTGGGAGAGTCCGTGCTCCAGCGCCAGCTTCTTGCCGAACTCGACCATGTTAGGTGCATTGTCGATGGCGATGACTTTTTTCGCCCTCGGTGCGAGAAGCTGCGCGAGCGTTCCCTCGCCGGCACCCAGGTCGGCGACCACGTCATAAGTCATGATTTTTAACATCGCCTCGGCCAGCGACTTCCAGGACCGGCCGGGTACGTAGCTTTTCCCGAATTTGCCCGCCAGCTCGTCGAAATACGCGCGTGTTTTGTCACGCCGTTTCCGCAGGATGTGGGAGAGGGTCTTTGAATCGGCATCGACCTCGGGGATCTCTCCGGCCGCCTGCCGGGCGACCTCCATCAGGGCCTCGGGTGCGGAAATGGTGTAGACGTTGTTTTTCCCCGACCGGGAACTGGTCACCAGGCCCTCCTGCCGGAGTTGTGAGAGTTGGGTGGAAATGCGGCTCTGACCCATGCCGAGGATCTCCTGAAGCTCCGCCACGTTGAGCGATTCATCGGCCAGGAGCAGCAGAATGCGGATGCGGGTCGGGTCCGAGAGTAGTTTTAAGGATTTGAGGATTGACGGCATGGATATTTAGGTTAAATCAACGTATCAAGATTCGTTGATGCGAATCTACTCAACAAATAATACCATGTCACGCGAATTCTCATTCTCATCCGAGTCCGTCACCGAGGGACACCCTGATAAAGTAGCCGATACCATCAGCGATTACATCGTTGACCGGTGTATGGAAAATGACCCTGAAAGCCGGGTGGCCTGCGAAACCCTGGTGAAGGACAACATGGTGGTGCTTGCCGGCGAAGTGACCACAAATTCAGATTTCAACTACCAGTCCGCCGTGCGCGAAGCGATCCAGAAAATCGGCTACACCAATGACGACTGTAAATTCAATGCCGACAGCTTCCTGTTTGTCAACGCGCTCAGTCAGCAGTCGGTTGACATCGCCCAGGGGGTGGACAACAACGGGGCTGAGGGGAAGGGCCATGAGGAACAAGGTGCCGGCGACCAGGGCTTGATGTTTGGTTATGCCTCGGACGAGACTCCTGAGCTGATGCCGGCTCCTGTGAGTTACGCCCACCAGTTGGGTCGGGAAGTGACCCGGCTGCGCAAGGATGGCGAGCTGGCCTGGCTCCGCCCTGACTCCAAGACCCAGGTGTCTTGTCAGTATGCCAACGATCGGGTTCAGCGCATCAATGCGGTGGTCATCTCCACGCAGCACGCCGACAGCGTTTCCCATGCCGAGATCAAGCAGGCCATGACCGATCTGGTGATTCGCAAGCTTCTTCCCGCCGAACTGATCGATAATGATACCGAGATCCTGGTCAACCCGACCGGCCGCTTTGTCGTCGGCGGACCCGAAGGGGACTGTGGCCTGACCGGGCGCAAAATCATTGTGGATACCTACGGTGGCATGGGCCGTCATGGCGGCGGCGCTTTCTCCGGAAAAGATCCGTCGAAGGTCGACCGGTCGGCCGCTTACATGTGCCGCTGGGTTGCCAAGAACATTGTGGCTGCCGGGCTGGCGAAACGCTGCGAGCTGCAGCTCGCCTACGCCATCGGTCATCCGCTGCCCGTCAGCCTCGACATCAATGCCTTTGGCACCGCATCTGTCGACGAAGCAAAAATCATCGCTGCGGTGAATGCGGTGTTCTCCTTCAAGCCTGCCGACATCGTTTCCCAACTCGGGCTTAAAAGCGTCAGTGCCTCCGGCTTCAACTACGCCAACACCACCAACTACGGCCACTTCGGGCGCGAGGATTCGCACCTGGCGTGGGAAGTCTGCGATAAGGTGGACGCCCTCAAAGCCGCCCTGTAAACGTCAGAATCCAAACTCTCACTCCCCATTTACAAATGAACACCACACTAGAAAAACCCACCGCCGACTACAAAGTAGCCGACATCACGCTCGCCGACTTCGGCCGGAAAGAAATCGACATCGCCGAACACGAGATGCCTGGCCTGATGGCGACCCGTGCCAAGTATGGCGCTGAAAAGCCGTTGCAGGGCGTCCGCGTCATGGGCTCGCTGCACATGACCATCCAGACGGCTGTGCTGATTGAAACCCTCGTCGAGCTCGGCGCCGATGTGCGCTGGGTGTCGTGCAACATTTTTTCCACCCAGGACCATGCCGCCGCAGCGATTGCCAAGACCGGTGTGCCGGTGTTTGCCTGGAAGGGTGAGACGCTCGAGGAATACTGGTGGTGCACGTGGCAGGCGCTCCAGTTCCCCGGCGACCTTGGCCCCGAACTGATTGTTGACGATGGCGGGGACGCCACACTCCTCATCCACAAAGGGTATGAGATGGAAAACGGCTCGGACTGGGTCAATGGTCCCGCCGGATCCGAGGAAGAGCAGGTCATCAAAAATCTGCTGAAGAAAATCGGCGCCGAACAGCCGGGTGTGTTTGCCAAGATCGTGGCCGACTGGAAAGGCGTCTCGGAAGAGACCACCACCGGTGTCCACCGTCTCTATCAGATGGCGAAAGAAGGAACTCTCCTTGTCCCGGCCATCAACGTGAACGACTCTGTCACCAAGTCAAAATTCGACAACCTCTACGGGTGTCGCGAGTCCCTGGTTGATGGGATCAAGCGTGCCACCGACGTGATGATCTCCGGAAAAGTCGCCGTCGTCTGCGGCTACGGCGATGTCGGCAAGGGTTGCGCCCAGGCCCTCCGCGGGCAGGGTGCGCAGGTTGTTGTCACCGAAGTCGACCCCATCTGCGCGCTCCAGGCTGCCATGGAAGGCTACCGTGTGCTTACCGTCGAAGACACACTGGGCTGGGGGGATATCTACGTCACCACCACCGGTAACTACAACATCATCCGGCTCGAGCACATGGAGAAGATGAAGGACCAGGCGATCGTCTGCAACATCGGCCACTTTGATAACGAGATCCAGATCGACAACCTGAACAAGGCCGAGGGTGTCACCCGGCTCAACATCAAGCCGCAGGTCGACAAGTATACATTCCCCACCGGGAACAGCCTCTACATGCTTGCCGAGGGACGTCTGGTCAACCTCGGCTGCGCCACTGGTCACCCGAGTTTCGTGATGTCCAACAGCTTTGCCAACCAGACACTGGCCCAGATTGACCTTTGGAAAAACAAGGACAGCTACAAGCCCGGTGAGGTGAAGGTGCTGCCGAAGCATCTCGATGAGGAAGTCGCCCGACTCCATCTCGACAAAATCGGCTGTAAGCTCACCACCCTCACCCCGGAGCAGGCCGCCTACATCGGTGTCCAGGTCGAAGGTCCCTACAAACCCGAGCAATACCGTTATTAGGCAAACGCCGGTTCACGCAGTGGATCAATACGCTGATTTCTCAAGCCCCCGCTGCACGCTGCAGCGGGGGCTTTTTGCGGCACCGCCGCGTTTGCCTTTGCAATGGGCAGGATGAGCCTGGCTGGTTTCAAATGGTGGCAGTCTCAGGCATCCGGGCGGGCGTGCCTGTAGTCGCTGGGGGACATCGCGTACTCCTCGTGAAACAGCCGGTTGAATTGCGAGACCGACTGAAAACCTGAATCGAAACATATCTTGGTAATGGGTGTGTCGCTGTCGAGTAGCAACGCGGCGGCTTGCTCCAGCCTGAGTTCGCGGATGTATTCCGGCAGGCTGTGGCCTGAGTCCTTTTTGAAGTGCCTTGAGAGCCAGTCGCTGCTCACGCCGCAATGTTGGGCGACATCGGAGACATGACAGTTTTCCGCGTAATGTGTCTGGATGTAGTGGCATGCTTGGCGGATGGTGGCACTCATGCCCAGTGCGTTCTGTTGTGCACGTTCCTTCCATTCCCTCTGCAACTGGGGCAGCATGATGGCAGCCAATTCCAGGGCGGCCGCGTATTTTTTTTCAGTGAGGGGTGTGGTGTGCGACAAGGATGATGACTTTGTGGAGGCCGGCGAGTGTTTGTCATAAACGGGAACCCGGCCCGCCAGAAGGTAGATTTTTGAGTCGGGGTAGTCGGTGAGTAAAGCCACCGAAAATCGCTGACCGGCAAAACAGGAACACGAGGTGAACACTCCGATGCCCGCTTCGTCGGCACGTTGGAGTTGCGAGGTAAACGTTTCAGCACAACGTTGGCAGGCGGGCTCGTTGTGCGTGAGTTGCTGGCACAGCGGGTTGCGTACTCTCGCCGCGACACTCTCCCAGCGGTCGTGGAGCGCGTGGATCAAATCGAGTTCAAGGCCGGTTGCTTTGGTGAAGTCATCAGAGAAGCGCTCCATGGAATAGAGCGCACGCCCAAACGAGCGAAGCTCTCCCGGGGGGATCCGGATATCCTCTGATTTCATCAGCTCTTTAAGTAATGTGGGTTTATCCAAATGCCAGCTAACAAGTTGCGTGTGGCAGCTTGCTTGTAAGGTCGGTTTCTGAGTGCGGTTCAGATCGGGGGGCGCCGGAGTTCAGATGCGCGCTCCCATTGAGTGGAGGATTTGGGAAAAGGACTTCGGGCGTCTCTCGGTGTCAACCTAGGGGGGCAAGGGGGAGCCAAGGTTGGGTCCGGTGTTGGGTCCGGTGTTGGGTCCGGTGTTG
>JBFERY010000022.1:0-34799 GCA_041548785.1 Oceaniferula sp. | reverse complement strand
ATTGAGTGGACCGACATCGAGGACATGGCTCTTGCCAGCTCCGATGATGCCGAGTGAGCCATTGAGGGCAAAAAAACTCAACTAGTTACCTCACCTAACTAATACTAACATCTTAAACAAACACGTGTTCCCGCTAGGGAACACGTGTTTTTTATGGGGGTCTAAAAAAAACCATTTTTTTGCAAGACTTGTTGGACAGAACGCAATCTATCATCTATTATTAAGACGGATTCAACGTCCAACACACACACACACAACCATGAAATCAAGAAAAAACCTAACTCGTTTCACCTACGAAACCACAGCATTCCAAGGCTGGCGTCTCTGCCTCAGCCGTTCCGGCACAACCTTCACCAAGTATTTCTCTGATAAGAAATACGGTGGTGAGCGCAAAGCGCTCAAGGCTGCCGACGGAACACTGACCGAACTCAAAGAGTTGCTTGATAAATCACGTAAAGTGAACGGCAAGCTCAGCAAGTCGACCATCAGCAAGGCCCAGAAACTCCTGAAGACTGCCTGAACACCCTTTAAAAACTGAATTAATAACCATTCAGCAGACGGGAATATTTTCCCGTCTGCTTTTTTTATGCCCACATCGCAACATTATGCTAGGATCGGGCCCGTGAAAGATATCCAGTTTTACAACCGCTATTCAGGAGCCATGGAAACCGAGCAGGTCTACGGCGAGCCCTTCCTCAAGTGGGCCTATGGCAACCCGCTCGGCAAAATGGCCCTGCACACATTTGTCAAACGCCCCGGCTTCTCGCGATGGTACGGCAAACGCATGGACCAAGCCAAGACCCGCAGCAAAGTAGCATCCTTCATCAATGACTACGACCTCGACACCGCGGAGTTCGCTGCTCCCCCGGAAAGCTACGCCAGCTTCAACGAGTTCTTCTACCGCAAGCTCAATACCAGTGCCCGCCCGATTGCATCCAGCGACGCCGTCTTTCCTGCCGACGGCCGCCATCTCGGATTCAGCCATGTCAACGAGATCGAGGGCGTTTTCGTCAAAGGCCAGGCCTTCGATGTCCACCAACTACTCGCCGACACCGAACTGTCCGCGCAATATCAAAACGGCAGCCTCGTCCTCTCGCGCCTCTGCCCGGTCGATTACCATCGCTACCATTTTCCTGTCGACGGAATACCCGGGAAAACCCGCCTGATCAACGGCCCCCTGTTTTCAGTCTCGCCCATTGCCCTGGCACGGAATCTCGGCTATCTGTGGCAGAACAAACGCACCATCACACGCATTCAAACCGAAACCATGGGCACGGTGCTGATGATGGAGATAGGCGCCACCTGCGTCGGCTCCATCAACCAGACCTACCCCGACCATACACCCGTCAAAAAAGGTGACGAAAAAGGCTATTTTGCCTTCGGTGGCTCATCCACCATCACCCTTTTCGAACCCGGCAAAGTAAAGCTTTCCGATGACTTGCTCAGCCACTCCGCACGGCAAATAGAAACCTATGCACGCATGGGTGATCGCATGGGCGATGCTTGTGGGTAGGCGGTAGGCGGCGTTCGGTAGCCAGAAGGAGGAGATCATGGCCGTTGGCGCTTGCGCCGGGCCTTTGATTTCATGTGCTGAAATGCGACCAGCCCCCCTGCTCGCCCGCAAGAGGCTCACCGCACCCCCTGTCCGTAAGTGAGCCAATCACCGACAATGGCAATTGCGGGAAAACCGCATTCCACTCACGACAAAGCCTGCCGGCTGTCCGCCGCGAAACCGCCAGTAAAAGTTCGTAGTCCTCACCGTCGCCCAAAGCCCGGGAAAGGTCACAGCCCCGGTTGCGCGGGATGCTTTTTTCATCGAGCGCAAAACCACAGCAGCTCGCCGCGGCCAGCCGCGGCAGATCACGAGCCAGTCCATCGGACAAATCCATCATCGCGTGAATGCGGAAGTGATCAACCAGCCAGCGCGACTGTTCAATGCGCGGCGAAAAGCGCAGGTGTTTCCCCCGGATCGACCCGCCAAGCTTGCCGGTCACCAAAAGATGATCGCCCACCCGGCCACCGCTGCGCGTCACGTAGCGACTCTTCCGCACCCATCCCGTCCCCGCCACGGAAATCACCGCGGCAGACCCTTCCGGGACCGAACTGGTTTCACCACCGCAGATTTCGGCCCCGTGAGCCGCCGCACACTTGTTCATTCCGCGGTAGAGTGCCTCGACATAGCGCACCTCCTTGTCCGCCGGCATGGCAATGGTCACCAGTAGCTGGCCGGGCCAGCCACCCATCGCCGCAAAATCGCTGACCACCCGAGCCACCGCCTTCCAGCCCACCTTGGCCGCCGGGGCATCCGCCAAATAGTGCACCCCCTCCACCAACGAATCGGTCTTCAGCAACTGGTACAGCCCCCGTCGACCCACATCCACCACAGCACAGTCGTCACCCGGTCCGACCACGACCGTAGCATACCCGCCATCAGCTCGATCAAGACGACCGACCAGCCGCTCAATCAAGGAATCCTCACCTATGTCGCTCAATCGTTTCATCTCTGCCCCATTGCATGCCAGATCAGCCGGAAACCCAAAACAATTCTGACCAAATTTATACGAACAATTTCTGTGATTTTGTCAATTATGCACCATAATGCCGTTGTGCTCTCCCGACTGACCATCCTGATCCTCACCCTGACACTGCCGCTGCCGCTGCTTGCTGCGACGGAATCGCCGAGGCTGCCCGCTGAAGTGGCGAGGGAACTGAAGAAAATACCCAGCTACCGGGAAGGTTCCAAGGCCATGGCGGACCACTTGCCCGACATGGCCATCCATAAATTCCGCAGCGTCCTTACCGACACGAAACTCAGCGCCAAGGCGAAGCCCTACATTGCCCTGGCTCTTGCCGAAGCACTGATACGTTCCAGCAGCACAGCCCAGGGCGAAAGCAAGCAAGCCATCGAAGCCCTCGCACTCCTCGCTGATGAAAGCCTCGCAAACCTTGCCTCCGCACCCATCTGGAAAGCTGAGGCCCTGGCCTCACTCGGGCGCTACCAGGATGCCGAATCCGAACTCTCAACCGTTTCAACGAAACACCCGCTCTCCGGCGAAATCCAACTCGCACGGGCCCGCATTCTCATCGCCCTGACCCGCGCCCCTGACGCCCTCAACATCCTCATGGAGGCGGCCAAGTCAAAATCACCCACCATCCGTAACGCCGCAAACCTGCTCGCCGCCGAAATCCATATCGACCAAGGCCAATACGAACCGGCACTGAAAGCACTCGAAAATATCGACGACCAAAACCCGACTGATGCCAAGCTCAAGGAATACCTCTCAGCCCGCCTCACCCTGGCCGAGGGCAAAGCCCTCGAGGCGACAAACCGCTTCCAATCCCTCATCACCGCTCCCGACCGACTGAGCAAACGCATTTTTTACGCCTGCATCCTCGGCCTCTCCGACGCCCAGGCAATCAACCAACAAACTGATGCCGCCATTGCCACACTCGAAAAGTTTATCAGCGAGCACCCGGACGCCGCCACGCTGCGGGCAGCCTTCGACCGGCTCGCCCGACTCCTCCCCGACAACCTTGCCGATGACCACCCGTCCCTGGTCAAGCTCCGTGCCTGGAGCTCCGAAGCCCCGCCCCCGGCAGACATACTCTATATCTCCGGCGACACCGCCGATGCCATCCGCCCCTACCAGCCCACCACCAGTGAGCACGACGATCGGGTCACCCTTTCGCTCTACCACCGCGCCCTGCTGCTGACCCGCTCGGAAAACGAGAAAAACAACAACCTCGCCATCGCACTGCTCGCGCGTCTCCGCTCGCAGCACCCGGCCCACACCCTCCCCCCCACAGAGCTCTACCTCCGGCTTTCCTCCGCCTCCCTTCTCGAAACCGCTTACCTCCACCTCAAACAAAACCGCCCCGACCAGGCGGCATTTACGCTCTCCGTCATGGAAAAAGTCGCTTTCTCACCCCGTTTGAAAAACCATGCCAACTTCTTACGCGGCCACCTTCTCGCCAAGGAATCCAAACTCGAAACATCCTTGAGCGCCTTCAACAGCGCCCGGGAATCGACCTCCGAGGACATCGCCAATGCCGCCAGTATCAATACCGGCATCATCGCGCTCAGAGCCACCAATATGACCGCCTTCGAAGCCGTCATGGCGTCGACCCAAAACGCCAAGGTGCGCACCTCCCTGATTTTAGAACGCGCCCTCTCGAAGTGTAGCCGGCTCAACCCTGCCGGCCGCTCGGAACTGGAAAGCTTCATCATCACTCATCCACAACACCCAAGGGAAAACGAAGCTCGCATGGCACTCGCCGCAGCCTGCGTCAATATCCAGCCCGCCGATATCACCCTCGCCAAGGCCCAACTCGAAATCATCTCCCCCCGTCTCACCGACCCCGCCAACCAACTCACCTTCACCCGCATCCTCATCCACGCAGAGGAACTCGCCCAAAACTGGCCGGCCGCTGCCCTCGCCGCCGAAAAATTCATCCTCACCTTCAAAGACGCCCCGCAAATACCCGCCATCATGCTCAAGCAAGGGCAAGCCTATTACCACAACGAGGATTATAATAAGGCACGCCGAATTTTCCAGGACATCACCGACAATTACCCGGATAGCCCGTCCGCACCCTATGCCAGTTTCTATGCCGCCATGTCAGCCCGGCTGGGGGGCACCATCCAAGCGAGGGAAGAATGCATCGGCCTTTTCCAAGCGATCATTGACGGCAAACACAGTCTGGCCTCGGAGGCCCGTATCCAGCAAAGCCGGGTGCTCATCGACCTCCGCAAATACGCCGAAGCGGAAACCTGCCTCAAACCCCTGCTCGAATCCAAAAACACCCCCGCCTTCATGCTCCGGGGAGCCGGAATCCTCATGGCCGACTGCTTACACCGCCAAGGCTCGGCAGACCCCGACAAGTATCAACAAGCCATCGGCATTTACAATCAACTGCTGCAGGAAACCACCCTACCACTCGCGTGGAAAAACCGCCTCCACTTCCTCCGGGGGCAAACCTACGAAAGCATGCAACAGCGCAGCAACGCATTCGCATCCTACTACGATGTCGTCGTGCGTGGCAACGCACCCGCCAAAGGTGAACAGCACAAGGAGGAGTGGCTCTGGTTCTACCGCTGCGGGTTCAAGGCGCTCTCATTGTTGGAAACCGACAAACGCTGGGAAGCCGCTGTCAATGTCGCTCGCCACATCGCTTCATTCAAAGGGCCTCGCGCCGAGGAGGCAGCCAAACGAGCTCACAGCCTCGCCAAAAAACACATGATCTGGGAAAACTAATTGCGCACCCGACTCTGTTCACAAGCAATACCGTTAGAATATTCAAACTCAAAAACAATCTCAACAACCATGCGCACCGCCGTCTATGCAGGATCGTTCGACCCCCTTACCAATGGCCACCTTTGGATGATCGAAAAAGGACTCGAGCTGTTTGATCGCCTCTATGTGGCCATCGGCAGCAACCCGTCCAAATCCTACACCTTCAGCGTGGAGGACCGACTCAGCCAGCTTCAGGACTCCATCCCGTCCTGTGAACGACTCACCATCGCCGAGTTCAAAAACCGATACCTGGTGAACTACGCACGCAGCGTCAACGCCCAATACATCCTGCGCGGTATCCGCTCGTCCAATGACTATGAATACGAACGCGTCATGCGCCACATCAACGGTGACATGGCCCCCAGCATCACGACCACCTTCCTGATGCCGCCGCGGGACATTGCCGAACTTTCCTCCAGCATGGTCAAAAGTCTCATCGGCCCTGAAGGCTGGGAGCAATCCGTGCAACGCTACGTGCCGCCGGCTGTGTTCACCGCGCTGCAAGAGATGGATCACGACTAGAACCCGAGCCCTCATCCCGTCTCCTATGATTTCCGTCCTTGACCTCTTCACCATCGGTATTGGCCCGTCCAGCTCACATACCGTGGGACCCATGCGCGCCGCAGCGGCATTCTGCCGACAACTGGCGGAAAATGGCAACGCCGCACAGGTGCATGCGCTCCAATGCGATCTCTATGGTTCCCTCGCCGCCACCGGCAAAGGACACAATACCGATATCGCCATCATCCTCGGCCTGATGGGAAACGAACCCGAAACCGTCGACATCGAAAAAACCGAACAATTGCTAGAAGATGTCCGGGCAGAAAAATCCCTTCGATGGAACGCTTCACACAGCGTCTATTTCGACGCAACTGAAAACCTCACCTTCCATCGACTAACACCTCTGCCGCTGCATCCCAATGGCATGCATTTCAGCGCCACTAACACCAATGGAAAGGTCATCTCAGAGGAAATCTACTATTCACTCGGCGGCGGTTTCATCGCCACGGAAGCCGAAATGAAAAACCCGCATTTCGGCGCGGAAAAAACCCCGGCCTATCCTTTCAACTCCGCCGACGAGCTGACCGCGCTCTGTGACCAACATGGTCTCTCCATCGCCGATATCATCATCGCCAACGAAAACACCCTCCGCCCGGAAAAGGAAACCCGGGCGGCGCTCGACTCCATCTGGGAAACCATGCAGCAGTGCGTCCACAACGGCTGCCACCGTCATGGCACGCTCCCCGGCGGGCTTCAGGTCAAACGGCGGGCGTCCGCCATCTTCCAAAACCTCTCAACCCACCCTGAAGCGGCACTGGCGGACCCGCTTGCCATCCTCGACTGGGTCAACCTCTACGCCCTCGCCGTCAACGAGGAAAACGCCGCCGGTGGCCGCGTCGTCACCGCCCCCACCAATGGTGCCGCGGGCATCATCCCCGCCGTCCTCCACTACGCCACCCGCTTCAAACACAGCCCACACACAACCAAGGAAAAGCCACACGACGCCGTGCACCGGTTCCTCCTCACCGCAGGCGCGATCGCGACACTCTATAAAAAAAATGCCTCCATCTCCGGCGCCGACGTCGGTTGCCAGGGCGAGGTCGGAGTCGCCTGCTCGATGGCCGCCGGCGCCCTTGTCGATTATCTCGGCGGGACCCACCATCAGGTCGAAAATGCGGCGGAAATCGGCATGGAACACAATCTGGGACTGACCTGCGACCCGGTCGGCGGACTCGTCCAAATCCCCTGCATCGAACGCAACGCCATGGCATCCGTCAAGGCCATCAACGCCGCTCGCATCACCATGTCAGGGGATGGAACGCACTTCGTTTCCCTCGACAAAGTCATCACCACCATGCGCGAAACCGGCAAGGACATGCAGGAAAAATACAAGGAAACATCCCGCGGCGGACTTGCCGTCAACGTCGTCGAGTGCTAGAAATACCAGACCGTCCCCATGATCCCCCACTGGCCAAGCATTCAACAAACCCTGCTTCATCTCGTCGACGACCGACAGGATTACTGGCAGTGGGCCGCCATCATCTTCTGCCTGGTCGCGGCCGTGGCCATCTCTCTTACCCTTCGAAAGACGCTCTTTGCCAAGGGAACTTCCTACCAAACCCTGCTGAAAAGGTTTTTTGATCCCGGCAAACACATCAGCAGTATCCCGATCATTTACTGCCTGCTGCTCTGGATTACCTGGGCGGCTCGGAACAACTGGTCCGGCAAACTCATCGAAGCAGGACACGACCCCCTTCCCTCCGGCTACATTTACACCGCGACACTGCTGGTCACGGCCTATGTGATCTACCAAATCGCCACGGCAGTTTCCAAGGGACGATCCGCCCCCAAATTCCTCGGTGGCGGCATGCTCGTCATTTTCGCACTGCATCTGTTCGGCTGGCTCACCCCGCTCAGCGAAGCCCTCCAAAGCGTCAGCCTGCCGATCGGAAGTATCGATATCAACCTGTGGGCCATCATCTCCGCCATCGCCGCCCTGTTCCTCCTGCTCTGGCTCGCCGGCCTCTCCACCCGCTTTGTCGATGCCGTCGTCAAGCAGCGCAGCGACATCCCGGCATCCATCAAAGTCCTCATCGGGAAAACCGCCCGCCTCGGCCTCTACATGACCGCCATCATCGGTGCCCTCAAAATCGGCGGCGTGCCCCTCGGCGGCCTCGCCGTGTTCTCCGGCGCCCTCGGCCTCGGCCTCGGTTTCGGCCTGCAAAAAGTCATCTCCAACCTCGTCTCAGGCGTGATCATCCTGCTCGATAAGTCCATCAAACCCGGCGACGTCATCGAAATCGAGGGCACCTTCGGCTGGATCAACTCGCTCCGCACCCGCTACATCTCCGTGATCACCCGCGATCGAAAGGAAATCCTCATCCCCAACGAGGACTTCGTCACCAACAAGGTCATCAACTGGTCCTTCACCGACCGGATCGTCCGCATCAAAGCCGATGTCGGCGTCTCCTACGATACCGATGTCCCCAAGGCCATCCGTATCTGCACCGAGGCGGTCAGCAACCTACCCCGGGTCCTCAAAGAGCCCGCGCCCACCTGCCTCCTCGAAGGCTTCGGCGACTCATCCATCGACCTCCAGATCCGCTTCTGGATTGACGACGCCCCCCAAGGGGTCAGCAACATCCGCTCAGAAGTTCTTCTTGCCGTTTGGCAGGCTTTCCGCGACAACGATATCCAAATCCCCTTCCCGCAACGCGATATCCACATCAAATCACAGCCCCTCCCCTCGCCCCCCGGCGCCTGACTCCCGACCCCTGACTCCCGACTCCCCGAATTAACAAACTCATGTCCGCACTTACTCTTCACCCTATCGACGAAATCCTCGCAGAGATCGCCGCCGGAAAAATGGTCATCGTCGTCGACGACCCGGGACGCGAGAACGAGGCCGATCTCATCGCCGCGGCCTCGATGGTCACCCCGGAAATGATTGCCTTCATGGCTAACTACGGCCGTGGCCTGATCTGCACCCCCATCAGCGCGCAACGCGCCGATGAACTCAACCTGCCCCCCATGACCCGCCGCAATACCGAGTCACACCACACGGCCTTCACCGTCAGCGTCGATGCCGCCATGGGCATCACCACGGGCATCTCCGCCGCCGACCGGGCCCGTACCATCCACCTGCTCGCCAACCCCAAGACTGGCGCTAACGACTTCGTCCAACCCGGCCACATCTTCCCGCTTCAGGCCGTCCACGGCGGCGTGCTGCGCCGCTCCGGCCACACCGAGGCCGCCATCGACCTCGCCCGGCTCTCCGGACTGCCCGAGGCGGGTGTGATCTGTGAAATCATCAACGACGACGGCACCATGGCCCGCGCCGGCGAACTTGGAGAATTCCAACAAAAACATCAACTCAAGGCCTGCAGCATCGCCCAACTCATCGAGTTCCGCCGCAAGTCCGAGAAACTCGTCCGTCGCGGCGAAACCATTGATATGCCCACCGACTACGGCGCGTTCGACTGCCATTTGTACTACGTCGAAAATGCTTCCGTCGAGAGCAGCAGCCACCACCTCGCCTTCACCCACGGCAAGATCAGCGGCGACACGCCCACCCTCGTGCGCGTCCACTCGGAATGCCTGACAGGTGACGTTTTTCACTCGCAGCGCTGCGACTGCGGTGGCCAGCTTGACGCTGCCATGAAACAAATTGCCCAGGAAGGAGGCGTTTTGCTCTACCTTCGCCAGGAAGGTCGGGGCATTGGCCTGCCGGCAAAAATCCACGCCTACAAGCTTCAAGAGGGAGGGATGGACACCATCGAGGCCAACGAGAAACTCGGGTACGGGTCGGACCTCCGCGACTACGGCGTGGGCGCCCAGATCCTCTACGACCTCGGAGTACGCAAGATCCGGCTGCTGACCAACAACCCGAAGAAAGTCATCGGCCTCGAAGGGTATAATCTTGAAATCACCGAGCAAATCCCACTCAGCCTACCGGCTAACCCACACAACGAGAAGTACCTCCAGACAAAGAAAGACCGCATGGGACACACTCTCTAATCATGCCGCACATGCACTTTCCCCTTGATTAATTTATTCTGTTAAGGGTATTCTGTATCGCCATGATTAAAAAAACCCAAATCCTCAACAAAGTTGCAGCGAGCATTTTTCTGGCTGCAGCCATCACAACATCCGCTTCGGCCGATGTCGCTAACATCAAGGACGCACTCGCTGTCGCCCTCAAGAATGAAACCGTTGCCGCCGCCGGTGAGAAAATGAAACTTTACTCACTCACATGCAACTACAACGGAGACAGCAAACGCTGGAGCTTCCAGTTTTACGACGGCGGGTCTAACCTGCACAGCGTCAGCGTCGACAAGGCCGGCAAGGCCAGATATTACGCACGCGAAAAGGGAAGTATGCGCATCTTCGATGATCTCGACTTCAGCAAACTCCCCGCGCCTAACGAAGTCCTTATCGAGGATATTATCGGCAAGGCCTCCGCCTCTCTCGAAGCACTCGGGTTCAAGCCGGTCGACAATGGCAAACTCTACATCAACTACTACGTCCGCAGCGAATACCGGCAAAAAGACAAGGCCTACCACGCCTGGAGCGTCACCATCCCCATCGGCGATGGCAAAGCAGGCAAAATCGTCGCCTTCAAAGACGGAGTCGTCGACACCATCAATAACTCCACGATCTACGGTGGCTAACCACTGTGAATCAGACAAACTCCGAAAACCAGCCAAGGCAGGCTTCGCCCGGTAGAAGGTTCGCGCCACTTCGCGGGCAAAATGCCGAGTGCCCGGGGAGGAGGGCGTTCCTGCTCGGCATGAGTGACGGTGTGGAAAATGAGCCGCGGGCACCTGCCGAGGTGTCGCCATGTTGAGCGCAGGCCTCGCCAATAGCCGACAACAAACGTCGGTAGACATCGGCGACAAAACCATGATGGGGGCTCTGGCCCCCATGGCCGAAGCATTGCAGCAACATCAATCCGAGGGTCTTCAAGTCGTGTTCGAAAGAGCTGCCCAGGCCGCCGCCGCGGGCTCGGCCAGCAGCCGGGACATGGTAGCCAAATTCGGGCGCGCCCGCCATCTCGGCCAGCGCGTCATCCCTCACCTCGACGTCGGTGCAAGCTCGATGGCGACGATTTTCCATGGCCTTTCGCAATCCGTCGCCCGGTAACACCCCCGCATAATAGGCGGGGTATTAAGCAGATGGTGCAGACTCCGTGCTGACAGGAAACCGTAATCACTAAGGAGGGCTTTTGCTCGATCTTTTCACGGCTCGTCCCCGGATCTGTCCCGATTTCCACCATGAAACCATTCCCCACTGCAGCGCTGCTGATTGGCGCCGTGACGCGGTCATCATCCCCTGCGACAACAACCGCCATGGAGGCCAACTCCGGAACCAAGGAGAGCTTGAGTCCCCTCCGCATGGCAAAGGGTCTACAATGTCGGATTCCGAGTTGTCGTCGCCGAGGCATTGCCGTATGAGTGCCCACTGCTCCGTGCCCATGAATCTCTTGACCACCATCACACCCCGCTTCGTTAAAAACGCCACATGTGCCCTGGCGGCAGTCGCGCTGCTCACAGCTTCAAGCCGGGCCACCCCCCCCCGTTCCCCCATCGATCTCGCGCTATCATCCGACCGGCAAACCATCTACGTGGCCGAACTCACGGGCTCCAGCATCGCGGCGGTCGATGCCGCCAGCCTAAAACTCCTGCACCGCATTCCACTGACGGGAGACATCACCGGGGTGGCCGTCTACGGCGACCGACTCCTGGCGACCTCATCCAACAACCGCGGCGAACTGCTCGAGCTGGACGCGTCCACAGGCAAAATCCTCCGCCGGACAAAAACCGGGCAGGGCGCATGCTCCCCTGTCGTCGATGCCCGTAATCACCGCGCCTACATCTGCAACTACTTCATGAACTCCATCTCCGTGGTGGACCTGAAAGCATTTGCCGAGGTCGCACGCATTGCTGTGCTCCGACTCCCGACCGCTGCCACTCTGAGCCATGACGGCAGCACACTCTATGTAGCCAACCTCATCCCGGAGGGTGCCAGCAACGTCAAACACACTGCCGCCAAAGTCAGTGTGATCGATACTGCCGCCGCCAAGGTCACCCGTCACATCGAACTCTCCAACGGGAGCAACGCGCTACGCAGCCTTAAAATCTCGCCCGACGGCAAACAACTCTTTGTCACCCACACGCTCGCCCGTTTCCTCGTCCCGACCACCCAGCTTGACCGTGGCTGGGTCAATACCAGCGCCATCACGATCATCGATACCGAGTCGACGTCGCTGTATGCCACCGTACTGCTCGACGACATCAGCCAGGGTGCCCCCGGATCGTGGGGGATCGATATGTCGGCGGATCAGCAACGCCTCTACGTCGCCCACTCCGGCACCCATGAACTCAGTGTCATCGACGCCCCCGCGCTGATGCGGAAAATCGCGGCCAAATCCGACCGCAGCGAACTCGCCTACGACCTCTCGGTCATGTCGGACATCCGGAAGCGCATCCCGCTCAAGGGCAACGGCCCCCGCCCGGTACTCGCCAACGGCTCCGGCGTGTTCATCGCCCAGTATTTCAGTGACGATCTGGTGCACATCAACTTCACCGGCGGCACCGACCCTTACCAACTGCGCAATCTGGAAATGACACCCGATCTGCATATCAGCGAGGAGCGTGAAGGGGAAATCCTCTTCAACGACGCCAGCCACTGTTTCCAAAAATGGCAGTCATGCAACGCCTGCCACCCCGATGACGGCCGGGTCGACGGGCTCAACTGGGACATCCTCAATGATGGCATCGGCAACCCGAAAAACACCAAAAGCCTGCTGTTCTCGCACTTCACCCCACCGACTACCGCCACCGGCTGCCGCGCCAATGCCGAAATCTCGGTCAGGGCCGGGGTGACCCACATCCAGTTTGCCCAACTCAAGGAATCCCAGCTCAAAGCGATCGACAGCTACCTCAAGGCACTCAAGCCCGAACCCAGCCCGTATCTGGTCGACGGCAAACTCAGTCCGGCCGCCGGACGGGGCAAAAGCATCTTCAACGACCCGACCAAAGGCGCGTGTCTGCGTTGCCACCACGGGCCGTATTTTACCGATATGCGTATGCATAACTTGCATAATGCCGGCCCTGCCGACCGCACTTCCACCTGGGACACGCCGACCCTGCGCGAGGTTTGGAGAACCGGTCCCTACCATCACGACGGCCGCTCCGCCACACTCATGGATGCACTGAAAAAGGAAAACCACGCAGGCGTCGCAGGTCGGCTCAGCGACGAAGAATTCGCGGATCTCATCGAATACGTGCGCAGCCTCTGAAGCCCACGCCTCGCCCGCCCCGGGAATCCCGGCGAGCCGCCTTTCTTATTCGCCTTTCTTATTCGCCCTTGTACCGGAGCTTGAATACCGACACTTTTCCTTCCAGGAACGACGGGACATAGAGAAGTTGTTTTCCCCGGTCGATACCGACGTCTGCCGGTGTCGTGATGTCGATCAACTTTGTCACCACCTCGCGATCCGCGCTGATGGTGCAGATTTTGTTTCCTTTGAAATCGGAAACCAGAAACGAGCCGTCGGCGAGCACCTCAATGCTGTCGAGGTTGGTAAAATGATCCGCCAATCCAAATGCCACCGGTTCGTTTTTGCCTGCGGCATCCAACTGGTAAACGTCATGCAGGTCCCAGCTCACGGCGAAGAGTTGCCCGGCACCATCAAAGGTCAGGCCATTGACGCTGGCTGGTGCCGGGACCTCACGCCGGGCGCCATCGGTGCCTATGCAATAAACCTTGCCGGCGGCCGTGTCGGACAACCAGACACTCTGTCCGTCGGTCGCCAAATCGTTGGCTTTTTCAAAGCCGTCAGCCACCACCACCAAGCCCTGCCCGGAAGCAAGGTCACAGCGCATCAGGCGCGTGTTGTCCGTAAAATAAAGATGCCCGCCCAGGATACACATCCCCTTTGCCGCATGCATCAGTGCCTGCCCGGAACTATCCAGCCAACGTTGTTTCTCCAACTTGTGATCAGCCCCGATTTTTGAAAGATAGGATTTGCCGTCGTCCGTCCAGTACTCGTCAGGGGCACTCTCGATATTGGACACATACACGTTGCCGCCCGCATCAGACACCGTGCATTCCGGCACATCAAAGCCGGATACCGTTGTCAACAGCTCAAGCGACCAAGCCGATGGCACAGCGGCATCCTGACCCGCGCCATCGCTTGCACACTCCTTACACCCCGGAATCAACAACAATAATAATAACGACAAGCTGGATGTTTTCAGTGGATTCAATTTCATAGGTCTGATTTTTTTGATGTTGTTAACTGCGCGCCGATCAAGGCCAGCGGCCAGCCAGGGGTAAAACAGGCCATATTCGGCCGGATGCACCCGACGGATCAACGCTGTCATATCTAGCACTCACACGAGGTGAAATCAACCTTTACGGAGACGAACATAGAAATACGTGACGTCATCTTTGAGCCAATCCCTGAAAACAAGGGAATGACCCGGCGCGGAGTCGGGCAGCGATCTCAGGCATGGTGGTGGTGGCGAGATTTTTCTGTTCACCCGGGTCGTCCTTCAGGTGGCAGAGCCCGATCGTGTTGCCCTCATGGAACTCGATGAGTTTGTGGTCGCCCCGGCGTATTGACGACGAGGGAAACCCACGCCAGCTGGAGCTTCTGCCGCCAGGGAGGTCGATGGTGAGGCCTAGCCCCCGGAGGGAGAAATCCGTTAACCACCAGGCCAGAAGGATCAGTTGAAAACGGGCCGCATTGAACCAGTCCTGTTAGGATTCTGCGGGGACCTCATAATACTCGCGCAGCCGCTGCAGCTCATTTTTGAGGCGTTTGATTTCGCCTGCGTATTCCGGGTTGCTGTATTCGCTTTTCATTTCGGCCGGGTCGTTCTGGAGATCGTAGAATTCCCATTCCTCTCCGTTGGCCACGTCCTTGCCGTAGAAGCGGATGAGTTTGAATCGTTTTTCCGAAACACCTTCGTGGCGTTTGACGCTGTGCCAGAATCCGGGGTACTCGTAATAATGGTAGTAGATGGACTTGCGCCAGTCGGCCGGGGTCTCCCCCTTCATGAGCGGGACGATATTCTCGCCCTGCATTTCCTCGGGGGCTTCGATGCCGGCCATGGCGAGAAAGGTCTCGGCAAAGTCGATATTCTGGACCATGTCGGAGTTGACCGTCCCCGGTTTGATGGTGCCGGGCCAGCGGGCCAGAAGCGGTGTGCGGAAGGACTCCTCATACATAAACCGTTTATCAAACCAGCCGTGTTCACCCATGTAGAAACCCTGGTCGGAGCAATACATGACGATGGTGTTTTTCTCGAGTCCGGACTCCTTGAGGTAATCGAGCAGTTTGCCGACACTTTCATCGACCGCCCAGATGCAGCGCAGGTAGTCTTTCAGGTAGAGTTGGTACTTCCAGCGCACCAGTTCCTTACCGGTCGGCTTGTGTTTTTGATAATAGGCGTTGCGTTTGGCATACTGCGGGTTTTGGGTGCCATTTTCCCAGACTTTCAGGTCGTTGCGCAGCTGCATGGTTTTATCGATCGTCATGTCCTGGGTATGGGCCGGGGTGCCGCGGCCCTGATAATCGTCGAACAGGCTTGGCGGCTCCGGGATGGTGATGTCCTCGTACTTGTCCATGTGCCGTTTTGCGGGTATCCAGTTCCGGTGTGGCGCCTTGTGGTGCATCATGAGCATGAAGGGTTTATCCTTGCTGCGCTGGTCCTTGAGCCAGTTGAGGGACTTGTCGGTGATGACGTCGGTGACGTATCCCGTGTGTTTGGTCTCACCTTTTTCGGAAATGAAGTCGGGGTTGTTGTACTTCCCCTGTCCGGGCAGGACATCCCAGTAATCGAAGCCCTGCATCTTTCCCGCGAGGTGGATTTTACCGATCATCGCGGTTTCATAGCCATTTTTTTGCAGGATCTTGGCAAAGTTCATCTGGTTTTGATCAAATGAATCGTGGTTGGTGCGTTTGCCATTCAGGTGGCTGTGTTTCCCGGTCAGCAGGACCGCCCGGCTCGGAGCGCAAATTGAGTTGGTCACGTAGCAACGGTCAAAGCGCATCCCCTCGTTGGCAAGGCGGTCGATGTTGGGAGTCGGGTTGAGTTTTTTGAACCTCCCCCCGTAGGCTCCGATTGTTTGGAATGAGTGGTCGTCTGAAAAGATCCAGATGATGTTAGGCTTACTGCCCGTGGCGGCGGCCACCAGTTCACAGCATGCGACAAGGGCGAGCAGGCTGCGAAGGGCAAAGGATAATGGTTGGGCTTTCATGCGATTGGCTTGGGCTTGGGCTGATTGTTCATTTTGATCATGAAAAGCACCGAATTGACGGAAGCTTTTCCATACGGGTCTGGTTCCTGTCTTACTCGGTCAATGGAATTTGAAACTTAGCACTTCAGACCTCCGGTCTAATTACTCTTCGTATGATTACGTGACCTCAGTTGGTTGAGCTTCAGGGTGCGCGAGTCGACTTCTTGATTGTCGATGTTGATAATCCGGTAGGTTACCTGCGGATCCGTCTGGGTGGTGTCGAATTCCATCAGGCCGAACGAGCATTTTTTGTTGTATCCCATGATCAGCTCGGACCCCTTGGCATTTTCCATCAGTCCGTGGGTATGGACGTTGGTGAGTTTTGAACTCATTACCTCGTAGAGATCGTATCCGTTCGGCCGTTTGATTTTGCGCAGGTCGGATCGGTGCCGGTCCGCCGCCATGAGGATAACGCCGTCGATCCTTTGCTTTTCGATGAAGGAGAAAATTTCCTCCCTCTCATCGGGGAAGCCATCCCAGGTGTCCCTGCTGCCTGGTTTCACCCCCGGCGACCATGGCACGGGTGAGGTCAGCACCTTGAATTTCCCCTTGGACGACCGCAGGGTCTCGAGCAACCACTTTTTCTGCACGGGGCCGAGCATGGACCCGCCTGGCAGGTCGCGGTAGTAGCGACCGTCGAGCATGATAAAGTGGACGTCCCCGATGTGAAAATCGTACCAGCACCCTGGTTGTTTCGAGCCGCCGCCGTATGCCGGGTTGTTCCAGTTTTGGCGAAAGACCTCCCACACGGGGCGTTTCCATGCCGGCGTATCGATTTCGGGTCCTGGTTTACAGTCGTTCATACCGAAGTCGTGGTCGTCATAAATCGTAAACACGCTGGTGGTGCCCACGAGACGCTGCCATTCAAGCTGGCTTTGCCGGCGGTAATAACAATAGCGCTGACTCAAGGGGTGGGTTGGGTCGTCGATATAGACGTTGTCACCGAGCAGCAGTAGGGCGAGTGGGTTGTGGCGGTCAATGGTCGTCCACATCCGTTCATACTGCGGGGTAAACCCGGCACCGCCACCAAAGGCGATGCTGAAGCGGCTGGCTGCGCCTTGTTCGGGGAAGGTTTGAAAATCGGCTGGCTTGCCGGTTTTTTGTTCATCGACGATGACTTCGTAGCGGTATCGGGTCATTGGCTTCAGCCCTGAAACACGGACGGTGGCAGTATAATCCTGGCCGGCGGACGTGCGTGCCCTGGCGGATATTGGCATTCCGGCCGCGACGTCTTTGGCGAGCATGTGGATGATGACACGGACGTCCGCCTCCTCTGCCGTGCGGATCCAGAAGCTTGCGGAAGAATCGGTCACTGAGCCGAGCAGCGGTCCGTGAATCAGCGGTTTTTTGCGTGTTTCCAGCCAGCTTTGAAATGCGGCGTTGGCGTAGAGTGGCGCCAGGGCGTCACGGGGGCCGGCTTGAAGTCGTTCGACGGGAAGACCGTTCGCCACCGCTTGTTGGGCATGGTTGAAAGCCGCATCGGCGTCGCCCTGTAGACAGGCGGCCATGGTCAGCACAAATAGCCGTTCGGCCTCGCTGATCGGGCTGCTCATTTTCTTAGGAGGTTTCGAAACCATCTGGATCGCGGCCTCGGTTTCCCCCGCGGCGAGCAAGCGCGTGGCATTCCGTCCCGGGTCGTGTTGGGCAGAGACGGGAAGGCAGAAGAGCAATGGCAGGGTGGAGAGAAGAATTTTTTTCATGGGATTCGGTATTATGGCGTTATGGCGTTATGATGTTATGGTATTGCGGTGTTATGGCGTTCACAGTGGCCAGCGGCTAGTGCCCGCCTCCGCTGGTCGCTGCTTCGCAGCTTCGCTCCATTGCTTCCAATGTCTTTCGGCGGACGGCGCGGCCATGGCGGACGGATGAACCACGAGCCGGTATTGCAGGCGGAGTGACTTACCAGCTCTGATGGTGTGCGGGGCATCGTGGATGACGGAGGGGCTGAAATACGGCATCCCTTCCGCGACATACCATTTCGCCGGGTAGCGGAGGTTGCACGGGTGGTCCATGAGGAGGAGGCTTCCACCGGCAGTGGTGGAGTAGATCATCCAGCGGGCCGCTTGGCGGTGGGTGGCCTCTCCTGTGACCCCCTCGCTGGATAGAAATGTGCCGCCGGCAACGTCCTTGTTCATCCGCACGGAGTATCCGGCGTAGCCTCCGTATCCCTTGCCATTGGGTTGTCCGGGTATCGGAGTGCGGTCGAGCACGACATCGTTTCCGAGTGCCCTGAATTCGGCTGCCCAGTCGATGGTGTAGGCCCCGGCACTATCGGGCGGGGAAACAACGACCGTGCGCACCTCCTTCATGACCTGGGTGGATTTTCCGGCCGGTACGTAGGCGAGCGTCATCTCGATGCGCACTTCGTTTTCCGGGGAAATCTCGTGTCGGGTCGACAGCAGCAGCGTCTGCCCTGTTGATTTTCCGCTCGCCGGGTTTTCCTCCCAGTAATTGACTCCGTTGATGAATTTCCAAGAGAACCAGAGTGCGCGGTGCCACGGGTGGTCCTTCGGGCGGAGGGAGGTAAACACCTGTCCGGTGGTTGTCGCCAGCGGGTGGAAGTAGGGTTTCCCCTCGTCGGGTCGGTGGTGGAACGTCCAGACCGTTTTGCCATTCATGCGCATGGAGATGGCATCCTTGGATTCCTTGTCTGTCAGGATAACGGCTGCCACATTTTTCTCGGTGTGCTTTGTGGGAGATTCTGCGTGACCAGACCCAACGGGTATCATCATCATGATTGCCGCCATTATCAGTGATTTTATAATCGAGGGGTGCATTACGTTTCCAGTAGGTTGATTCAAGTCTTAAAACGATGACTTGCCACTCTTTTTTTCAGGAAACCTTGCGCGGCAAACTTTCCCGATGAAACCCGGTTGCCGTGGCGGTTGCGTGCTTATCGGTGCCGTGGGGCGCTTCGGCCACTGGCTTTGAAAGCCTCCAACTGTGCCTTCATGCGGTTCACCGTTTCGGGGTGTCGGCTGAACAGGTTGGTCGTTTCGCCGGGGTCGGCCTCAAGGTTGTATAGCTGACCCGGGGCACCAGGATCGGTGTCAGCCAAGGCATAGGGCTTCATCCCCCACGGACCGCTAAGGCTGTAATCATTTCCGCCGGACCCCTTGTGATCCAGGTACTTCCACTGGCCGTCACGGATCGACATCGCCAATGATATCGTCTGCTGCAAAAGGAAGCGCCTGACGGGTTTAGCTCCCTGTTTCCCCAACAGAACGGGCAGCATGTTGTAGCTATCCTCGGCGGCATCGTCCGGCAGTTTGGCACCGGTGATTCCGGCGCAGGTGGCCATGACATCGGTAAGGCTGGTGAGTTGGTGACTCGTGGATCCCCTCTTCACCTTACCGGGCCAGCGCACGATGAACGGGGTGCGGTGCCCCCCCTCCCACTGGTCACGCTTCACACCCCGCCAGGGTCTGGCTCCGTCATGTTGATGGGTTTTACGCATGTTCAGAACCGTGGGCACCTCCGGCCCGTTGTCACTGGCAAAAATCACCAGTGTGTTTTCGGCCACGCCGAGTCGATCGAGCGTCTTGAGAAGATCGCCGACAATATAGTCCATCTCGAAAATAAAGTCGCCGTGCGGCCCCGCCTTGGTTTTCCCCTTGAAAGCGTCGGCGGCAAGTGACGGCAGGTGGACTGCCTGCATCGAGTGATAGAGAAAAAACGGTTTGTCCGGATGAGTTCTGACATGACGTTCGAGAAACTTCCTGCTCTTATCGAGAAAAACCAGATCGACCTCTTCGTGGTTAAAATCGTCCGCGACCATCCCGATACGGCAGTCGTTGGCATACGGATGTTTCGGCAGCGTATCCCTGTCCAGGATCTTGGTGGGTGGGACCGGAATGCGATCGCCATCGATGTAGGCATAAATCCAGTCGGTAGTCGGGCAGCAGACGGTGCCAAAAAACTCATCAAACCCGCGGTCGACCGGCCCGTCGGGGATCCTGCGTGAGTAGTCGATGCGTTGCACCCCCTTCAAGCCACCGTCCTTGATCCGATTACCGTCTTGATCGAAGAACGACATGCCGATGTGCCACTTGCCGAAACAGGCGGTGGCATACCCTTGGTCGCGGAGCATCTGCGGCAAAGTCAGGCGGTCATCGTCGATCAGGCAAGGGCCGCCGACACCGGTAAAAACGCTGCGCATCCCGGTGCGGAATGCCATTCTCCCGGTGAGGATGCTGTAACGTGTCGGCGTGCAGACCGTCGACGGGCTGTGGGCGTCAGTGAACTTCATCCCTTCCGATGCCAGCTTGTCGAGATTCGGCGTGGGGATTCTCGAGTCGGGATTGTAACAGGCGACATCACCGTAGCCGAGGTCATCAGCGAGGATGAACAGGATGTTCGGCTTGTCCGCAGCCTGAAGCGAGATAGCGCAGCAGAACAGCGCCCATAGGGTGAGTGGTTTCATGGATCAATTGTCGGTGGAAAACCGCGTGATGGAGGCCGTTATTTTTTCAGCGCCTCGGCTGCGAAATAGGATTGGTGTCCGGTCGACCTCTTACCGAGTATCGGGTGGCGTAACTGTGGGATCTGGGCGCGATGCTGCCGCACGGCTTCAGCGTACTCAGGGTTTTTAACCACATTGTTCCACTCGTGGCTATCTTTGCTGAGGTCGTAGAATTCCTCGGACCCGTCGTTGTACTGGATGAAACGGAAGCGTTCAGAGACGATGGCGTAATTGCCGGGGCCGAAGCTGGTGCGGGCGTAATGAGGCCAGTTCGCCTCCGGGGTTTTCAGCAGTGGCACCAGTGAGTGGCCCTCGTGTCTCGGGTCGGGTTGAAGACCTGTCAGTTCGAGTAGGGTCGGGTAGATATCCAGCAGTTGGGTCGGCTTGCTGCACTTTTCCCCCTTGGCGACCCCAGGCCCGACGATGATCATGGGCGTCCGCGTGCCGTCGCGCCAGAGGCTGCGTTTGGCAAAACGCTCTTTTTCGCCGAGGTGGAACCCGTGGTCGGTGTAGAGCACAATGTAAGTGTTGTCTTTGTGCGGGCTCCGGTCCAGCGCATCCAGAACCTTGCCTATCTGGTGGTCGACAAAGCTGACGCAGGCGAGATACGACTGCACCAGCGGCTTCCATTCATCATTTTCCCGCACCCATTCGAGGGTGGGTGCGATGTGTTTGAGCCGGGTGACGTTGACGCCATACTGCGGCACATCCTTGAGATCCTGACTGGCGACCTCGGGCAACTGGAGCGTCGCAAGCGGATAGAGGTCAAACCACTTTTGCGGTGCGTATTGCGGCACGTGCGGGCGGTAGAATCCCGTGGCGAGGAACAGCGGCTTGTCGTGCTTCTTCTGCAACTGCTCCACACCCCAGGCGGCAATCTTGTGATCCGGCATCTGGTCGTCGCGCTCAGGGTAGGCACCCCAGTCCCACAAGCGGTGGCGCGGATAGGGGCCGATTTTCTTTTCCGGCAGCGGCCCAAACTCGCCGAACGAACCGGCGTAGTTTGGGAAATACTTAGTGTTCTGTTGGCCATGAAACAACTTCCCTGCTCCGGTGACGTGATAGCCTTCCTGCTGAAACCTCAGCGGCATGAGCGTGTTTTTCCGCGCGACAGCAGAATTCTCGAGGTCGGGAGACAGGAAGTAAATCCCGGAGCTGCTCGGATAAAGCGAGGTCATCATGCTGGCCCGCGACGGGTTACACACCGGCGACTGGCAATGCGTGTTGGTAAACAGGACACCGCGCGCGGCAAGACGGTCCATATTCGGCGTTTTCGCCTGCGGATGTCCGCCCAAGCAGCCAATCCAGTCGTTCAGGTCATCCACCGCAATGAGCAAGACGTTGGGCATCGGTTCTTGTGCGGCATTGAGCGGGAGCAACAGCGCCGTGCTCGCCAGGAGGGCAGAATACAGTTTTCTCATGATGAAGTCGTTAGAATATTTTCCTCTTACACAAGCATGTCAAGAGCACCACCAGGACCGATATGATCAAAATGGCAATGGTGGATTTTCTCTGTCGGAGTGCCGTCGGGCCTGTGCATCATGTGTTGGCGGGTCGCGTAAGCTCACGCTCGATGATGGCTCTGATGGGGGTCGGAAGACCTATCTGACTCAAATAATCACGCTGAGATCCACAGGACAAAGCTTATTTTACAAAATCAACACGCGCTTAAGCGGCAGGGATGCTTGCCCCCCCTTCTGCCACCCCCACACAATCACAGCCCGGCCGGCTGTGTTGCCGGGCTCGGGAGGCGGCTTGGGCCTCTATGGGGAGGCGCGCGCAGTCAGCTTGACCTCGACCGGGTTGGCCCAGCGCATGTGCGACCAGTGGGCTCGCACAATGATCTCACCCTCCTCGCCCGTCGGGGCGACAATGGCCAGGGCCATGCCGTTGAATGCCTTCACCGAAGCCCCCTGAAAACTCTCATGACTGAGCGGATCACCATTGGCCGTAGCCAGCAGGCGCCCGGGCCCCTCGATCTCAAAGGACACCCAGAGCGCACCCTTGGGCGCAAAATTACCGTCCTTATCCTGCATGCGCACAGTGACATAGGAAAGGTCGTCACCACTGGTATCCAGCTTGGTTTTGTCCGCTTCCAAGGTGAATTTGGCAACGGGTCCGGCCGTACGCCTGACGCTGGTAGCCACCACTTTGCCGTCCTTGCTCGCCACCGCTTTCAACTCACCCGCCTCATAGGGCACCATCCATTCAAGGTGCATATCCATTTGGGGCGTGAATTTTTTGACACCGAGTGACTTGTCATTGAGAAACAGCTCCACACTGTCACCATTGGTATAACACCAGACCGGCACGACCGTGCCCTCCTTGCCGGGCATCGTCCAGTGCGGCAGAAGGTGTACCATCGGCTTCTCGGTCCATTGGCTCTGATAGAAGTAGTAGGTGTCCTTCGGGAAATTACAAATATCGATGATGCCGAAGTTGCCGATCACGCGTGGCCACCCCCCGGACTCGCCAATGTAGTCGAAACCCGTCCAACGAAACTCACCGGCGACAAAGGGCAGCGTCTTGGTCAGGCGCCATGAGTCACGCGCCGTGATCCGCACGCCGGCATTGTCGTAGGACGACTCATACCATAGGTCCGTTTCAGGAAAGACTTCTTTTTTCGTCAGGGGCTCAGGCTGGTATTTTTTGATCCTGAATTTCCCGTTCGTCCGGTATTCGCCCCTGGTTTGCAGGGTGTGGGGCACCTCCGATGCGTAGATCCGGCGCTCCGGATAGGCGATGTGATCCGCCTCATACTGATAGCAGGATTCGCCGCCGCCATTGTATCCAACGATATCCATAAATTCAGGGAAACCGGTTTTGTTCGCGCCTGCGATAAAGTTGCAACCCACGGTGACCGGCCGCGTCGGGTCAAGTTTGTGACTGATGTCACGCAGTTGCTTCATCGTCTCCACATCCCCGTATTTCTGTGCCTCGGGCACCTCGTTCCCCACGCTCCACATGATGACACACGGATGATTGCGATCACGGCGAATATGATCCGTCAGATCCTTGACCGCCCACTCGTCGAAGTAGAGATGATAGCCTTTTTGGGCTTTGCCTTTGTTGGCCTTACTGGCTACCAGGGTTCCGTTTTCAGAAAACCACCCCTTGCGCCACTCGTCAAATGTCTCGTTAATGACGAGAAAACCCAACTTGTTACAGAAATCCAACAACTCGGGAGACGGCGGGTTGTGTGCGGTGCGGATCGCGTTGCACCCCATCTCCTTGAGCATGATCAGCCGACGCTCGAGCGCCCGGTCCCACATGGCAGCACCTAACGGCCCAAGGTCATGGTGGTTACACATTCCCTTCATAATGACACTCTCACCATTGAGGAACATGCCGCGGTCGGCATCAAACACCACCTCGCGCACCCCGAGTGGGGTCTCATAACAATCGACCGCCAATTCGCCGTCGTGCAATTCCGTGCGCACGGTGTAAAGATAGGGCGACTTCGGCGACCAGAGCGCCGGCTTGGATATTCTGAGCTCCTGGGCGAACACCGATTGCTTGCCGGCCGCCAGCTCAAAATCCTTGGAGACAGATGCCACAGCCGCCCCGTTCGCATCGACAACTGTCTGGGTCACTGTCACTTTTTTCGCCTTGGCGTATCCGTTCTCTATCGTTGTCTTGACCAGCACCTCTGCATGCTGGTCGGTGACCTTAGGAGTGCTGATCTGGGTGCCCCAGTGCGCTACCCGCAACTTGTCAGTGAACTTCAACCAAACATGCCGGTAAATCCCCGACCCCGTGTACCAGCGCGATGACGGCTGCAGGGAATTATCCACGCGCACCGCCAGTACGTTGTCCCCCTTCAGATTCAAATAAGGTGTGAGGTCATACTCGAAACCTATGTAACCGTAGGGCCGCTTACCGAGTCGGTGACCATTAATCCAGACCTCCCCATTCATGTAAATGCCATCGAACTCGATGAACACCATCTGTCCGGCCGCGGCATCCGGCAATTTGAATGACTTCCGATACCATCCGGTACCACATGGCAAGTACCCGCCTTTGGCTTGGCTGGCATGACTCTCGAGAAATGGGCCCTCGATACTCCAGTCATGTGGCAGGTCGAGCTGCCGCCATTCCGAGTGGTCGAATGCTTGCGCATCCGCACCCTTGGGATCCCCCTTCATGAAAGACCATCCAGCATCAAAATTCCGACGTACCCGGGGCCCGTCCGCAAACGCCGCCTGCTGGACGGCACTGAATATGAGCAGAACGATAAGAGTCGTGACAATGGATCGGGTTTTCTGAAGGTTTTTCATCATTAGGTGAGTGGTATGGGGTCGGATATCTGGGCAACCGCACCATGCATCACGCCGCCAAAGGCCGTTCCTTCCACTCTCGTTAAGTGGTTGGTAAAATCAGCGGGGAGCAGCAAAGCATCAATTGTCCGCCCATTCATTCTCCTCTAGAGCCGATTCTTTCCATCAAAAAAGCAAAAAAAAAACAATCACGCCCTGATAAACCCGACTCTTTGTAGCTCGGCACGGCCTCTTGGAGCCACCCCCCATCCATGTCCATGCCTTTGCAGGAGGCTGCGGAGCCGCCTCCTACGAATTCCTTGCAATCATTCTGCCCAGCTCTTACTTTGCAGCCACGAAGCCGAACTTGCCGAAGAATGAAAGCATCACACCCATTGGTAAAACCCTCCCCCCGCCTCTATCGCGCAAGGCTCGGGGCATTCCTCATGGCCATCTTTTCGTTCCCCCCATTCTTGGCCACTGAGACAAGCGCACGCACCTTTTATAACGACGCCGGTAAAAGCATCGAGGCCGAACTCATTGGGATGGAGGATGAAATCGTCATTTTCAAACTCAACAACGGCAATCAGGCAAAGGTCCCACTCGGCAAACTCGCCAAACCAGACCAGCTCTTTATTAAAACCTGGTGGGCAAAAAACAAAAACCTGCTTACTGAAAAAGATGTCAAACTCTCCATCAGCCGAAGCTCTTCCTATATCAAAAAACCAACGACCAAAAACGGCAAAGACAGCAGAAGCAAATCAAGCGAGAGTGAGGTTGTTTTCACCTGTAAACTCGATAACTACTCAAACAAAACCGTCAGTGGCATTAAAGCGTCATACTCCACTTACAAGAGAGTCAGCACACGTGATAAAAATGGCTCCAATTCTCATGTCGACATCATTGCTGACAGCACCCAACTCGACGTTTTGGTATCGCACAAATCACTGACATTCACCACCGAAGGCGTAAAATGCGTGGATTCCTCGTTCAAACCAGTCAGCAACCCACGAAACCCCCGTGCCAAAAGGGCACCGAGGACATCACACTCGGAAACCGTTTTCGGCTTTGTCATCACACTCTCGGCCGGCGGCAAGGAAATCCTAACAAAATGCCACCCGGAAAACTTCCTCCGTAGGCTCGAGGAGGAGGAGGAGCGCGAGGAACGAAGAATCGATGAAAAAGACGCGCGTGAAGATCGTAGTGATAGGGGTGCGAGCAGTCGAAAAGACCGGGAGGATATCCGGCGCGAACAACGTAAAAACAAAGCACTTCAAGAGAAAAAAGAACGGGAGGCCGAGAGACGCAGAAAAATCGAGGACCGTGAAAGCGATTACAAGGATCGCAATTCGGGCAACGCGTAAACCGGCAATCCACGCTGAACTGCAAAAAAAACGCATCCCTCCCACCTCAGCGAAATAAATACGCCTTTTAGTTTCGCTAAGGAGTAGCAAGCCCATCAAAAGACAACCTACCAGCAACCATGGATACAACCACCCCGCCCGCCGTTGACGAGCCCACCGAAATCTTGGCAACAAGCACAACGATCGCCGCCACCGCCCCCCCCACGACCGAACTACCCGCTGACGACGTCGCCGCGATCGACCAACTCGGCCATGTTTACCAGGCGTTCAAACAAGAAATAGGCAAAGTCATCATTGGCCAGGAGGAAGTTGTCGAGCGCCTCGCCATCTGCCTGTTCTCACGTGGCCATGCCCTGCTCATGGGTGTCCCCGGACTCGCCAAAACCCTGCTCGTCTCGTCCGTGGCAGAGACCATGGACCTTAGCTTCAACCGCATCCAGTTCACACCCGACCTCATGCCCGCCGACATCACCGGCACCGACATCATCCAGGAAACCGACAGCGGACACCGCGAATTCGAGTTCATCAAGGGCCCCGTCTTCGCCAACCTCGTGCTTGCAGACGAAATCAACCGCGCACCCGCCAAAACCCAGTCGGCGATGCTCGAGGCCATGCAGGAAAACATGGTCACAGTGCTCGGCAAAACCTACACACTGGACAAACCCTTCTTTGTGCTCGCCACCCAGAACCCGGTCGAGCAAGAAGGCACCTACCCGCTTCCCGAAGCCCAGCTCGACCGCTTTATGTTCCTCATCGATGTCGATTACCCGAGCCATGACGAAGAACTCCGCATCGCGCGCGAAACCACCGGCATCGCCAAAACCGAACTCAACCACATCCTCAATGGCGCGCAGGTCCAGCAGTACCAGGACCTCGTCCGCCGTATTCCCGTTCCCGATCATATCTACCAATACGCCGTGGACATCGTGCGCAAAACCCGCCCCGGCACCGAGGCCGCGCCCGACTGGATCGGCGAGTACGTCGGTTGGGGCGCAGGGCCACGTGCGGTCCAGTACCTGATCCTCGGCGCCAAGGCCCGCGCCGCACTCCACGGGTCTTACATGGCCCGCCTCGAAGATATCGAAGCGGTCACCAGCCCCGTGCTGACCCACCGTGTGCTCACCAACTTCGCCGCCGAATCCCAGGGGATGACCGCCGCCAAGGTGGTGGAACGCCTTGTCAGTGAAATGAGGGAAGCGTAGGAACCAGGAACCCAGGTTCTTCCATGAAATACGACTTCCTCGACCCTCAAGCCCTCGCGCGGCTCGGTGCCATCCCGCTGGAGGCACGCCACGCGATGACCGGCAATGTGACCGGGCGGCACCGGTCGCCGCACCGCGGCTCGTCGGTCGAATTCGCCGAATACCGGAAATACGTCCAGGGGGACGATACCCGGAGGCTCGACTGGAAAGCCTACGCCCGCTCAGACCGCTATTACATCAAGGAATTTGAAGCCGATACCAACCTGCGCGCCTACTTCGTGCTCGACGCCAGCGGGTCGATGGGATTCAGCGCCGCGGACGATGCCAGGATCCAGTTCGCCCGTAAACTCGCCGCCACCCTCGCCTACCTCATCGTCGACCAGGGCGACGCCGCCGGACTCTCCGTCTGCCAGGAAAAAATCCATCTGGAAATCCCGCCGACGCGCCGCGCCGCGCACCTCAACCACATCTTCGAGGTCCTTTCCAAAACAGAGCCCAGCGGCGAAACCGGCCTGGTCGAGGCGCTGCACACCATCGCGGAGAAAGTCGGCCAACGCGCTCTCGTCATCATCCTCTCCGACCTCTTCTGCGACACCAACGCCCTGGCCGACGCGCTCCAGCACCTGCGCTACCGCAAACACGACATCGCCGTTTTCCATATGCTCGACCAGCAGGAAATCGACTTCGACTTCGAACGCCCGCACCGGTTTGTCGACATGGAAGACAAAACCTCCGTCGTGGCCGAACCCGTCCTGATCGCCGAGGACTACCGCAAGGCCATGCAGGAATTCATGCAGACCGTGCAAACCAAATGCCACGATGTCCACGCCGACTACCACCTGATCACCACCAACCAGGACTACGAGGAAATCATTCACAACTTCCTGACCACACGCCTGCCCAAAAAAGGCAAAAAATAGCTCCCTGACTTCCCCGACTTCCCGACTCCTTCCCACCGCCCATGTCCTTCCTCCAACAATCGCTCCTCTGGGGCCTGTTCGCTGCGAGCATCCCGATCATCATCCACCTGCTCAACCGCAGGCGGCACCGGACGGTGAAATGGGCGGCCATGGAATTCCTGCTCAAGGCAACCCGCGAGTCGCGGGGGAAGAAAAAGCTCAAGTATCTCGTCATTCTCGCCTGCCGCACGCTCGCCATCGCCGCCGTCATCTTCGCCATCGCCCGCCCGCTCATCGGCGGATTCCTTGGCTGGGGGGGGACCCGCATTGATACCGTCGTCCTGGTCCTGGACCGCTCCGCCAGCATGGAGCAACAGGCGTCTTACGGCGATGGTGGCAACCGCGAGAGCAAACGCCAAAGCGCCATCGCCAGTGTGCGCAAATCCCTCGAAAAACTCAACAACCCGCGCCTGATCCTCATCGACAGCGCCACCGGCACTGCCCAAGACGTACCATCCCCCGATGCCCTCGAAGAGCTCAGTGCGACCTCCGCCACCGACACGAGTGCCTCCATCCCCGCGCTCATCTCGAACGCCATTGACTATGTCGTGGAAAACTCCCCGGGTCACACCGAAATCTGGGTCGCCTCCGACCTTCAGGAGTCCGACTGGGCACCTGAGCAGGGGCGCTGGGAAGCCATCCGCACCGGCCTCATCGACATGCCGCAGAAAACCACCCTGCGCGTCCTCTCACTCGCCAGCCCCGCCCAAAACAACACGGCCATCCGCGTCCTCTCATCCCGCCGCAGCGGTGACGAGCTCGTGCTCGACCTCGAACTCACCCGCACCGACCACGAGGGCCCCACCGCCGTCCCCATCACTTACAGCCTCAATGGTGCCCGGAGCTCCAACACAGTCACCATCAACGGCCAGTCCTACCAATTTCAAAAACGCCTCCCGCTCGGCAACCGCGACAGTGTGGGCCACGGGTTTGTCTCCATTCCTTCGGATACCAACCCACGTGATAACGTCTCCTTTTTCGCCTATGGCGAAGACGCGCCGACCACCACCTACCTGGTAACCGAAGGGGGCGAGGCGCCCACCTGGCTCGCCCTCGCCTCGGCACCTCCCGGGTTCGGACGGAGCCGCTGTGTCGAACTGGCACCGAATAACGCCCATAAAATCAAATGGTCCGGCGCCGCCCTCGTCATCTGGCAGGCAGCGCTGCCCCAGGGCACCGTCGCCCAGGAACTGGCACGCTACATTGAAGCCGGCGGGGCAGCCATCATGCTTCCACCCCGCGGCGAATCCGAAACCACCTTTCTCGGCCTCAACTGGGGTGAGCAAACCATCTCGCCACGCGACCAGTACTTTATCATCAACGAGTGGGATCAAGCGGATGGCCCGCTGCGTAATGGCGCCGAAGGCACCGTCATTCCGGTGCCCAAACTCAAGGCGATCAAGCGCCGTCAAATCATCGGCGAGGCAACCACCCTCGCGTCCTGGGATGATGCACAACCCTTCCTCGTCCGCCGAATCATCGGCGACGGCACTGCCATTTTTGCGGCCACCCTCCCCGACTACACCTGGTCCAACCTTGGAGACGCCGATGTGCTGCTCCCTGTTGTCCAGAGAATGATCGCGGTCGGGGACGCCCGGTTCGGCTCCGCCTTCGCCGCCATCGCGGGAAGCGGCCAAACCAAAACCGCCGCCGGGGAAGTACGCACCCGACTCGACAGCCATGCCAAATCAACCACCAGTAACGCGGCCTACGAAGCCGGCGTCTGGAAGCTGGGGGACCGGCTCCTCGCCAGCAATCGGCCCCAGTCCGAGGACCGGTGGCAAATCCTCGGCAAAAACCGGCTCGGCGCCCTGCTCGAAGGCACCTCCTACAAACTCTTCGAGGATCAAGGCCAGTCCGACGCCCTCACTCAGGAGGTCTGGCGTGCCTTCCTCATCGCCATGCTCGTCTTTCTCATCACCGAAGCCATCCTTTGCCTTCAACCTAAGGTTGGGACTTCCCGGTCCTGACCGCTAAATCATCAATTCCACGGTATTGAATTTCTCCATCTCCAACCTAACATTTTCACCGACGCCGACCACGTTCTGGATCGGCTTGATCGCCTTGCTCACGATTGCCTTCCTGTGTGTGGTCGCGATCCGCCGGGCGAGCCGGCCCAAACGCACCGGCGCGCTCGAGGCGCTGCGGTTTCTTTGCGCGCTTATTGCCGTGCTGATGCTGTGGCAACCGGAATGGAGGGTCGTTACCGAGCCTGAGAGCAAGCCGGAGATTGCCATTCTCCACGACGCCTCACGCTCGACGACCACCGCCGATGCCATCCTTCCCCCTGCCCTCAGCGCCAACCAGGAGGTCGTCACCCGTCAGGAATGGATCGAGAAAATCCTTGCCAGCCACTATTTCGAATCGCTGAAAAAGGACGATCAGAACCGCATCTTCGAGCAGCCGTTCTCAACGCCGCCCGCAGATGCTGATCCCGCTACCCTGGCACTCGCGGGCACGGATATCTATACCGCCATCGACGATCTTTTGGAAGAGCACAACAACCTCCGCGCCATTGTCCTGCTTTCCGATGGCGACTGGAACGTCGGCCAGCAGCCCGTAGCCGCGGCCCAGAAAATGCGCCGCCGCAACATCCCCCTGTTTGCCATCCCCACGGGAAGTGACAACCGCCTCCCTGATCTCGACCTTTCCAACGTCACCGCGCCCACCTATGGCATCGTCGGCGAGAACGTGCAAATCCCGTTCACCCTGCTCTCGTCACTCGATCGCGACGTGCGCACCCTGATCCGCCTGCGCGATACCAAGACGGGTAAAGAGCGCACGAAAAACATCACCATCCCTGCCGGCGAGGATTATCACGATTCCATCCTCTGGCGGCTCAGCACCGAGGGGTCATCAACACTCGAACTCTCCATCCCGGTTGCCAACGGCGAAATGGTCGCCAAAAACAACAAACGCCAGTTCACCATCGCAGGCCGCAAGGAGTCGCTGAACGTGCTCGTCATCGAGACCCTGCCGCGCTGGGAATACCGGTTCATCCGCAATGCCCTCTATCGTGACCCCGGCGTCAAGGTCGATTGCCTCCTGCTCCACCCGTCCATCGGCATGGGCGACGGCCCCGGTTACATCCAGAAATTCCCCGAGAATCTCGAGGACCTCCAGAAATACGACGTCGTATTTGTCGGGGACGTCGGTATCGGAGAGGGCGGCATCACCCCGGGGCAAGCCGAACTGCTCAAGGGCCTGGTCGAAAAACAAGCCAGCGGCATCGTCTTCATTCCCGGGCCACAGGGGAATCAATTCTCCCTCGCCAAAAGCCCGCTCGGCGAGCTTGTTCCGGTCATCCTTGATGAAAAGAAAAAGGAGGGCCTGAGAGACGCCACCCCGTCCAAGCTGAATCTCACCAGTGATGGCAAGGGCTCGCTGCTGACCATGCTCGGCGACACCGAGGATGAAAACCCGATCGTCTGGAAAGGCCTGCCCGGCTTCTACTGGCACGCCCCGATCATCAAGGCCAAGGGCGGCACCGATGTGCTGGCCGTGCACGCCAACCGCTCAAACCAGTTCGGCCGCATTCCCATGCTGGTCACCCGCACCGCAGGCAACGGCAAGGTGCTCTACCTCGGCCACGACTCCGCCTGGCGCTGGCGGCGGGGAGTCGAGGACCTCTACCATTACCGCTTCTGGGGGCAAGTCGCCCGCTGGATGTCCTACCAACGTAACATGGCCGCCGGCGAACGCATCCGCCTCTACTTCACCCCGGACCGACCCAAACCCGGCGACACCGTGACACTCAACGCCAACGCATTCGACCAGTACGGCGCCCCGCTGAAAGAGGGTGACGTCCTGGTCGACATCACCTCACCCGACGGCACAACCCGCCGCATCGGCCTGGATAAGGCCGAAGGCGCCTGGGGGAGCTACACCGGACGCTTCAAGGTCGCCCAGCCCGGAGCCTGGAAAATTGAGGCCGCGGTCGGTGAGGACAGGGTCCACGGCATCAAGACCACCCTGCTGGCCCAGGGCAGCGAGGTCGAAAAAACCGGGATGCCCGCCCGCGCCGATGTTCTGGAGGAGATGACCCGCGTCGCCAAAGGCCGACTCATGACCAGCGACAAACTCGACTCCCTGCTCAAGGAGATTCAAGCACTCCCCGCGCCCAAACCGATGGAGACCCGCACGCCCCTCTGGTCCCACTGGCTGACGGCGGCAGCACTCATCCTTCTCCTCGCCCTCTTCTGGACCGGCAGGAAACTGAATGGGACGTTCTAAGAACAACCCGCTAGAATTCTCATTTTCTAGAATTTCCAATCGCCCTTGTCCAAGTCACAGACACAGGCGGCGAGCAGTTTGATACAGGCTTCGATGTCTTTTTTATCGGACATTTCAATCGATTGATGGATGTGACGTGTCGGGATGGAAATCGCCCCGGCGATGGAACCGCCGGGAGTCATGCGTTGCAGACCGGCGGTATCCGTGCCACCGCCGGCGAGGATTTCCGGTTGCCACTTGATCTTCTTCGCCTCCGCCGTTTTTTTCATGTATGCCACCATCCGGTAGTCACAGATGGCGGAGCTGTCCATCAGCTTGATCCCGGCCCCCTGGCCGAGGCTTGTGCAACGCTCCTCAGGCTTGGAACCCGGGGTGTCGAAAGCGATCGTGGTATCGAGCCCAAAGCCAAAATCAGGCTGGACCTGCAAGGTGCTGACATTGGCCCCGCGCAGGCCGACTTCCTCCTGCACGGTAAACACCGCGTAAAAATCATAGGCCGGCTTGCGGCGGCTCTTCTTGATGGAGCGCAACGTCTCCAGCAGAATGAAAACCGAGACCCGATTGTCGAGCGACTTCACATTCACGCAGTCGCCGAGCTCCAATAGCTCGTTTCGGCGTGTGATCGAATCCCCCACTTTCACCAGCTTTTCCACCTCCTTCTTCGCCATCCCGAGATCGATGAAATAGTCACTGAGCTTCATGTTCTTTTCGCGCTCTTCCGCTGTCATGATGTGCACCGGCTTGCATCCCATCACCCCGATGAGGTCTTTCTTGCCATGGATGATCACACGCTGGGAGGTCAGTGTCTTGGGATCAAATCCACCCAGCGGGTTGAACCGGACAAATCCGTCATCGTCGATATGCGTGACAATAAAGCCGATCTCATCCATATGCGCCGCCGCCATGGATTTCTTTTTCGCCGAGCGGCCCTTTTTCAGAGCAACCACATTGCCCATGTTGTCAACTTTCACCTGGTCAGCAAGCCCCTTGAGCTCTTTCAGGACCAGTTCACGGATTTGTTTTTCAAAACCCGGGGCACCGGGAGCTTCACAGATACGGGCAAGTAACGGGACGTCGATAGGCATGGCAAAAAACTAAACAGCCGCCGCGTTTTGACCAGAAAAATACGCGCCGCCGCCTCCATTCTCCCGGCTCGGGTTGCCCCTTCAGCCCAAACACCACTCCCAAACAGAAAATCAAGAGACCTTGGTTGAGTGCTCATGGAAAACACAGGCCTAACTCGCCTCCTCCCATCACACATCCTTCTGAGCGAACCTTCTCACTCCCACCCATGGGTTTACCACCTTGCTTCCGTCCCGGACCGAATTCCCCCCGGATCTTTTCAAACAGACCATCCACAAATGCGGTTTGCGGTGCTGCAATGCAAAAATGAAGCCGCCTTGGTGGCAAGCACCAAGGCGGCGATCTTGTTCCGGGCCCGATGGACTGATTCGTCCATCCGTTCCGGACAGTGGCTGATCAACTCAGTTCGGAGTGACCTTGAGGCGGACGAAGTTTTCCGACCCACCGGTCAGGGTGTAGGAGAGGGTGGTATCGGTGTTGGCGGTCAGCTCTCCGATAAGAACATCCGTCCATGTCACGAGGTCGCTGGATGTCTGGATCACGAACTGCGTGCCATAGTCGGCAGACGGGATGTTGCCACCGTTCGTCCAGGTGATGACGTTCGAGGCATCAAGCACAGGGGTGGCGGTGAAACCGGCAGGCGCGTCCATGAAGTATTCCACGCCGTTATCCACGCCGTCGTCGTCGGCGTCCAGATCCGCAGTCTGACCGCCAGCGTTGGTGCCGGCCCATGAATCATAACCGCCGCCGACCGAGGTGATCTCGATCTGCAGGTCGTTGCCAACCACGGCTGGGGCGTTGGCGGTCCAGCCGGCGGGCAGCACCACATTGAACGTACCGGTCAGGGTCACGCCGCCAGCCGCCGTGACCAGCGTGTAGGTGCCGGCCTCGGGGGTGCCGCCGGTGGAAGTGAGGGTGAGGGTTTGGGATCCGGACTCAGTGGTCAGGGAGCCCGCCACGTCCAGCTTGTCGTGACTGCCGGGCGCGGTGCTCAGGTCGAAGGTCAGACCGCTGGTGTTCTCAACTGTGACGCTGCCACCGATGGTGCCGGTGCCGCCAAGCACAGAGCCGGTTCGCACGTCCACCACTCCGGTGGCCGCAGGCTGAGCGCCGTTGATGAGCAGGGTTCCCTCTCTT